>JANWXL010000412.1 GCA_025055265.1 Roseiflexus sp. | reverse complement strand
GGCGGCGCTGACCGGTCGTATGGCATTCACGTGGCGGAACTGGCGGGCATTCCGCAACCGGTCATCCGCCGCGCTTCGGAGCTGCTGGCGGAACTCGAGCGCCGCGCGCCGCGCAGTGCGCCCCAACCGGTGTCCACAACCACGAGCGAACGTCCACTGGCAGGGCGAACCACGTCGCGCAGCCACAGCGCGGCGCGCAGCGACCAGCCCCGGACGCCGGATGGTCAACTGTCGCTCTTCGATCTGACGCCAGGACCGGTGATTGAGATGCTGCGGCGGCTCGACATCAATCAGTTGACGCCGCTGGAGGCGTTGAACAAGCTGTACGAACTGCAAAAGCTGGCGCGCGCAGGCGGCGGGTAGCGTCACCAGATGAACGGGATGAGCTTCTTCACGCGCTTCTGGTAGTCAGCATACTCCGGGTAGCGTTCGACAAGCCAGCGTTCTTCGCGGCGCGATTTGAAATGGAAGAAGACCAGCAGCGCAACGCTCAACGCCAGCGCGACGCTGCTGCCGCGCACCAGCGACCAGCCAAAGGCGCCGAGGATAATGCCGCTGTAGATCGGGTGACGCACGATGGCATAGACTCCGTGCTGGACGAGTGTACCGTCATCACGCGGTCGCGGGAAGGGGGTCAGGTTTGCGCCGAGGTGCAACAGCCCTATGCCCGCCAGTGCGACGCCGCACCCGCCCAGGACGAAGCCAGCGATCAGCGCACCTCGCCCCATCCACGAAGGCAGAGCAGGCAGCCAGGGCAGGTCCGGCGCCAGCACGAGGGCGAACAGCAGCGCGAACTGCACACCCACCCACCACCCGCCGCGTTCGGTGAATGTTTGCATGAGAGATAACGCTTTCTGTATCATGGTTGCACTGTGTACGTTTGTACCATTGCACAACGCTATCGCAGGCGGAGGATTGCGGCATTGAAGGATGTCAATGAGTTATCGAACGACAACGAGTAAACGAACGAGCGCAGTCATTCGTTTATTCGTTCTATCATTCGTTTATTCGTTCTATCATTCGTTTATTCGTTGACCCATTCGTTTATTCGTTGACGCCCATTCGCTTATTCGTTGACCCATTCGTTTATTCGTTGACGCCCATTCGTTTATTCGTTGACCCATTCGTTTATTCGTTGACCCATTCGCTTATTCGTTGACCGTTATTCGCTAACGCCACACCCGAATTTCTGGAGATGCTCATGTCCGTGAATGACTCTTCCTATACCAGCGCGCTGGAACGTGTCGTCCTCGCCGATGAACGCGCTGCCGGGCGCATCTTCATGCGCGGACGCGACCGCGCCGCATTGCTGCACCGCCTCTCCACCAACGACATCGAGCGCCTGAAGCCGGGCGAAGGCACGCTCACCGTCCTCACCACTCCGATCGGGCGCATCATTGACCTGCTGACCGTTCACGCACTCGACGATGCGCTGCTCATCGTCACCAGTCCCGACCAGGGACCGCCGGTGTTCAGACATCTGCGCCAGAATATCTTTTTCAACGACCAGGTGACCCTGGAACCCGCCGGACGCACTCACGCACAAATTGCAGTGTACGGTCCGCAGGCAGCGCACATACTCGCAGAACTGACCGGTGCGGAGATCCGCCTGCCGTTGCATGGTATCACACCCGCAACGCTTGCGGGGGTGAGTCTGCTGATTGCGCGCCGCAAGCCAATCGGCGGCGACAGTTTCACGCTCTACATCCCATCCGACGGTTACGATGCCGTTCAAGCTGCACTCCTCGCCGCCGGCGCGGCAGCAGTGGACGCCGAAACGCTCGACGTACTGCGGGTCGAACAGGGGTATGGCGCATTCGGGCGCGAACTGAGCCAGGAGTACATTCCGCTGGAAACCGGGCTGCTGGATGCCGTGAGTTTCACCAAGGGGTGTTACGTCGGGCAGGAAATCATTGCCCGCATGGAGAGCCGCGGTCGCCTGGCGAAGCGGTTGTGCGGCCTGCGGTTGAGCCAGCCGATCGCGGTGCCGGCAAAACTCCAGGTCGATGGCAAAGATGCAGGCGATCTGACCAGCGCCGTCGTGTCGCCGCGGTTCGGACCGATTGCGCTGGCGTATGTGCGTACAGCGTATGCCGCACCAGGGACACTCGTCGGGATCGAGAGGTCCACAGCGACGGGAAGGGTAGTCGAACTGCCGTTTACAGGATAGGAAGCGCTGGCTCTATCCTTCGCCGCGCAACCGGCGCAGCTCGGCTTCCAGCGCACGCAGACGGGCTTCGACTTCGGCGCGGGCACTGGCTTCGGCGGCTGCCCGCGCTTCGGCTTCGGCACGTGCAGCGGCTTCGGCGGCGTGCGCAGCGGCTTCGGCTGCCGCCCGCGCCTCAGCTTCGGCACGTGCAGCGGCCTCGGCGGCGCGCGCAGCGGCTTCGGCGGCTGCCCGCGCTTCGGCTTCGGCACGCGCAGCGGCTTCGGCTTCAGCACGCACTTCGGCGTCCATCCGCGCGCGCGCCTGCGCCTTGGCTTCCGCCAGCGCCTCCGCCACTCGCTCCTCCGATTCGACCACCATCTCGACGAGATCGGCGTAGTCGCCCATCCGCCGCCCCTGATCGTCGAAACAGTATACCTCGTTCTCCTGCACCCCGATCCAGACCCGCAGCGGTTCCAGCCAGAGCCAGCCGCGATCATCAGGCTTCATTGTCTGGTACGCCGTTCCCGCTCGCTCATAGCCGACCACGCGCACCACTGGTTGGCCACGCCGCTCAAAGGCATCCACAATGACATAGAACGGCACGCCTGCCAGATCGTAGTGATCCACCTTCTCGTACAGGTCGAACCGGCGCGTCTCCGGCGAAGTCACCTCGACGATCAGCGTCGGGCGCACTCCTTCCTGCGCCACGTCGAAGGTGCTCCAGTTGCGTATTGTCTGAACGCCGAAGATCACCATAATATCGGGACCATGCGGGCGAAGATCGGGAACGTCCCACGCAATGCGCACATCGCTGAGAACGACGGCGTCGGGGCGGTCCGCCGTGCGCGCGAGGAACACGTTCGTCAGGTAGCGAACGCGCCGCTGATGGTCGTAATTGCATAGCACCTGATCGCCCTCCTCGGGGTGCAGCAGGTCGATAAGGCGCAACGGAACCAGTTCCTCGTCGAAATAGCCATCGCCGAGGTCGCGGCGCACGATGCGCCACCCGTAGCGGAACGGATCCTCAGCAGGCGCGTCGGCAGAAGGCGTTGGTTGGGGGAGTGTTGTCGTCATGGCTTCAGTATACCATCGGCGGAGGGGAGATGTCCATGCAACGGTTGGCGCATAAGAGCACACGGATGTGCACGGATCGGGGCGGATGGGCACGGATCACCTGCACCAATCCGCGCACATCCGTCGCATCCGTGTGATCCGTGTCCCATTCACACACCCAGGCGAGTGCCGGGGAGCACACGGACTGGCACGGATCAGGACGGAGGTACATGGATCAAACACATCCGCGCGAATCCGTCGCATCCGTGTCAATCCGTGTCCTATTCGCACCATCCCGAAGTCATTTACTTCGGCATCGCCTTGAGCGCCAAATACGCCGGGCGCGGACTCCAGTCGCCGTTGATCACGCCGTAGCTCGCCTGTTCGTGCAACTCGTTCCCCTGCGCGCGCCACGGGACGGCGAAGTTGAGCTGCCACAGGAACATGCCGGTCATCCAGGGCGCATAATTGGTGCGCGCCATCTGGTACGCGCGAACGATATACTGCGCCTGCTCCTCAAACGAGGTCTGATTGCCAAAGCCGTACCCCGGCGTGTTGTTGCGCGTCGCCCAGCCGAATTCCGTCACCCACATCGGCATATCGCCCAGCCCGGATCGCACCATGAGCGCGCGCACATCCTCGACGCGGCGGAAGTAAAACTCGCGGCTGTTGGTCCATCCCGGTCCCGGTCCCGGATTGTCGGGCCAGAAGGTGTCGGGCGGGTTGGCGGCGCCGCCGGGATGCACGCCGACAATATCGACGTTCGCGCGGAAACGCGGATCGGCGAACATCTGCTGCAAAAAGACCAGATCGCTGACAGCGATGGTCGGCGCGTTCGTTTCGGTGCTCGACGGCGCGCCGGACACGATGAGCGCCGCCGGGTCGTTCGCCTTGATCGCCTGCGACGCCTGCACCAGCAGGTCCATGTAGAACGACGCATTCGGCACGCGCCCGCCGTTCTCAACCGCCAGGTTCTGCTCGTTCCAGATCTCGTATGCCTGAACCTTGCCGCGGTAGCGTTTCGCCATTTCGCCCATGAAATAGGCGAATGTGCCGAAGTGTTCGCGTGACGGCAGACCATTCCTGCCGTTAGGAGTCGCCCATGATGGCGCGGCGACGACGCTCAACAACACCTTGATCCCTTCGCGGTGACAGTCTTCAACGATGTTATCGAGTTCGCCCCAGTAGATCGCGCCGGAACGGTCGTGCAGGTCCATCCAGCGCACCTGCTGGCGCACCCAGCCAAAGCCGCTCTCCTTCACCAGGCGCAGCACTCGCGGGCGATCCTGCCACGAGGTCGATCCGTGGCCATACAGAATGACGTTGTACCCATAGGCGAAATTGCTCGCAGGCGGCTGCGGCTGATCAGGCGCGGTCGCGCCGGGGATAAACGCCGGGTTGCCCTGATGGTGCGCATCGCGGTACTCATTGCCGAGCAGACCGAGCAGAATGCGATAGCGCGGATCAGGCTCGTCGGGATGCCATTCCATGCGCTGGCGCTCGAAGTATTGCACCCAGTACACTTTGCCGTCCGCCTGGTTCACTTCCTGGAACTGCTCAGAGATCGGACGTCCAAAGACTGACAGCCCACCGTTGTTGAGCCAGAAATTGCGGAACGGCGCGGGTGAATTGCGCAACGTATGGCGGGTGAACTCGTCCCACGTGCCGTCGCGCGGGTCGGGAACCGGCTGGAACGGCGGTTCGTTCTCGCGTCCTTTGACGATTTCTGTGCCCAGCAGACGACCAAGGATGTAGTAGGGGGTGCCATAGTTTTCCGGGTGCTCTTCGAGAACGGCGCGCTCGAAGTATTGCACGCGGTAATACTCGCCGGGGTTGGTGAAACTTTCCTCAATGAACGGTGCCGAAATCGGATAACCGAGTACAAACAGCGCATTGGGCGTTCGCTCCCAGAAGGAGAGGAACGAGTTCACTGCCGTGTGTCCGGTTTCCGGGAAGAGACGCGCCCGAAACGGCGGTTGCGTCGGTGGAACCTCCTCCGGGCTGCGCGCCGCCGCCTGTGTGCGCAATGGCAGGAACAACGCGCCTGCCAGCGCAAACACGAGGAGTAGCGATAGATATCTTGGGGTGACCATAGAGAGTCTCCGATATTGAGACGGATTCGCACAGATGCCGCCCATACCAGCAGATCCGTGTGAATCCGTCGCATCCGTGTGTATCTGTGTCCCGTTCATACCGCCAGGGCGACGGTCATTTACGCCGGGAACCTAATCCTTCGGCATCCGTTGCAGCGCCAGATATGCCGGGCGCGGGCTCCAGTCGCCGTTAATAATGCCGAACGACGCCTGCTCGTGAAGCGGATTCCCCTCACGTTGCGTCCAGGGCACGGCGAAGTTCAGATTCCACAGGAACATCGCCCCCATCCACGGCGCATACTCGCGCCGCCCAATCTGGAAAGCGCGCACGATCCATTCCGCCTGCTGCTCGAACGAAATCTGGTTGCCGAATTCGTACCCCGGCGTGTTGTTGCGCGTCGCCCAGCCGAACTCGGTGATCCACATCTGCCGGTCGCCAAGACCGTACTGCAACGCCAGCGCGCGGTAATCCTCGACGCGGCGGAAGTAGAACTCGCGGCTGGTCACAAAGTTCGGTCCCGGTCCGGGTCGGTCAGGCCACATGCTGTCCGGCGGGTTCGAGGTGCCGCCAGCGTGGACGCCAATGGCATCGACCACCTCGCGGAAGCGCGGGTCGGCGAACATCTGCCGGAAGAATGCCAGATCGCTGATGGCGATGTTGGGGTTGTTCGTTTCAGTCGCGGCGGGCGGACCCGACACCACGATGGCGTAGGGGTCGTTCGCCTTGATCGCCCGCGCCCCTGCGACCAGCACATCCATATAGAGCGCCGCCGATGCGACCCGTCCGCCGTTTTCAACGGCCAGGTTCTGCTCGTTCCAGATCTGGTAGGCGCCGACTCTGCCGCGGTACCGTTTTGCCATTTCGCCCATGAAATAGGCGAACTGACCGATATTCGCGCGGTTGGGCAACCCGTTGCGTCCGTTATCCGTCGCCCAACTCGGAGCAGCGACGACGCTGATGAACAGTTTCACCCCCATCTCGTTGGCGTCGCGCACGATGTCATCGAGTTCTTCCCAGTAGATTGCGCCGGAACGGTCGTGCAGGTCCATCCAGCGCACCTGCTGGCGCACCCAGCCGAAGCCGCTGTTCTTCACAAGCTGAAGGACGCGCTTGCGGTCCTGCCAGGGTTCACGGTCCTGGTAGAGATGCGCGTTGTAGCCGTAGATGAACGGACGCGGCAGCGAGCGCGCGTCGTCGCGGGGAGCGGGGGTGAACGCCGGATTGTTGCGATGGTTGGCGTCGCGGTATTCATTGCCGAGCAGACCGAGCAGGATGCGATAGCGCGGATCGGGTTCATCGGGGTGCCATTCCATGCGCTGGCGCTCGAAATACTGCACCCAGTAGGTTTTGCCGTCCGCTTTGTTAACCTCCTGAAACTGCTCGGAGATCGGGCGACCGAAGACCGCCAGACCGCCGTTGTTGAGCCAGAAATTGCGGAACGGCGCCGGTGAGTTGCGCAGCGTATGGCGCGTCACGCTGTCCCATGTGCCGTCGCGCGGATCGGGAACCGGCTGGAACGGCGGTTCGTTCTCGCGCCCCTTCGCCAGTTGCGTCCCGAGCAGGCGCCCGAGAATATAGTAGGGAGTGCCGTAATTCTGCGGGTGCTCTTCAAGAACGGCGCGCTCGAAATACTGGACGCGGTAGTACTCGCCGGGATTGGTGAAACTTTCCTCGATGAACGGGCGCGAAATCGGATAGCCGAGCACAAAGAGCGCATTCGGCGTCCTGCGCCAGAAGAGTTCGAACGAATTGACGGCGGAATGACCGGTCTGCGGATAGTACTCAGCGAGATACGGCGGATAGGTGTCGGGCACCTCGGATGGACTGCGCGCTGCTGCGCGACCCTGGCGGGGCCATGCGACCATTCCGACGATAATGGCTGTCAGGGTCGCCAGTGACAGAAGGCGGAGCATAACGGTCTTCGATTGCTGGAACATACACTCCTCGCACTTGTCAGATCACACGATTTCAACCGCTCCCCAGACACAAGTATAGTCTGAGCGACTGATGGGTTCCTGATACACACCTGATGGGGATGTTACCGATCCATGACTCTTCACCGGTCTGCCAGTGTGGTCTGGAAGACGGTGATGCAGCGGCGCCTGAGATGTGGAAGACCGCGCCGGAGCGCGCCGCTATCGCGGCAGTTCCTCCAGTGTGACGCGCAGGGTCTGGACGCCATTATCGCGCCAGATTTCGATCTCAACCTCTTCGCCAACCTGATGCCGCGCTAAAATGCGCAGCAATGGATGTTCTTCGTCGATACGCTGACCGCCGAGCGACAGCAGAATGTCGCCCGCTCGCACGCCTGCCCGCTCCAACGCTGAACCGCGCCCAACCGCCTGGATGAACAGTCCATAATCGACCGGCAGATTGTACCAGGCTGCCAGACGCGGCGTAATCGGCACGAACTCAATCGGCAGGTAGGGACGCGCCACCCTGCCGCGGGTAATCAGTTGATCGGCGACGTACCGCACTGTGTTGCTCGGAATTGCAAAGCCGATCCCCTCTGCCTGCTCCGCTCCGCCGCGAATAATGGCAGTGTTGATTCCGATGACCTCGCCATCGAGATTGACCAGTGGACCGCCGGAGTTCCCGCGGTTGATCGTGGCATCGGTCTGGATCAGGTCATCCAGCACAACGTCGCGGGTCTGGAGTGACCGACCAAGCCCGCTGACCACGCCGATCGTCACCGAGTTGCGCAGGTCTCCCAGCGCACTGCCGATGGCGATAACCCACTCCCCCGGTTGTACGGCGTCAGAGTCGCCCAGACGCGCCGCCGGATAGCCGTCGCCCTCAATTTTGACCAGCGCCAGATCGCTGAACGGGTAATCGCTCCCAACCAGTCGCGCAGGCCGTTGCCGGCCATCGGCGAGAATGACGTACAACTGACGCGCGCCTTCGATCACGTGGTGGTTAGTGATAATGTACCCGCGCGGGTCGATAATGACGCCGGAGCCGCGCGCAGGCGGCGGCTGAAATGTTCCGAAGAAGCCGACCTCTGACGGCAATTGCGACACCACCGTGACCACTGAAGGTCCGACCTCGCGTGCAACTCGCGCTGGCGCTGTGCGCACCGGGTCGCTGGCAGCCGTAGTCGGTTGTGAGAGCGGGGGAAGGGTGAGCGGCGTAACTGTCGCGGATGGCGTCGGGGCCGCCTGATCCGCCAGCGGCCGCGCAACGAAGAACCAGATCAGCGCACCGCCGATAATGACGCCAACAATGCCGCTCGTCAGGCTCAACGCGCCAAGGAGGGCATACGTCAGACAGGGGGAACGCTTCTCAGCAGCCGTGCGGTTCTCCATAACGCGGAAGGCACTCAGCCCGAGCGCATTTGAGGAGCGACATTGTCTCTCGACGGCGGTATTGTAGAGGAGAGCCGCTACTGCGTCAAGCGCGACGATTGCGGACTGCCCGACACAGGATCGGCGACCGGCGCCGGAACGGCCGCGGAGGCGGATGACGGAGGTTCGTCCGTTGTGGGGGGAATAATGATCATCGTGCGACGAGCGCGCTCATAGAAGAACTGCGCGATGGACGCGATGACGCCAGCCACCGGTATGCCGAAGAGCACGCCCCATCCGCCGGCAACGGTCCCGCCGAGGAGCAACGCTGCGAAGACGAGCAGCGGATGCAGACCGATGGCCTGCCCGACCAGGCGCGGCATAACGACGTTGAACTGCACCTGCTGAACTGCCAGCAATGCCAGCATCAGCCAGCCGACACGGTCTGGCGCAAACAGGATGGCGACCAGCGCTGGCGGGATCAGAGCGAAGAAGCCGCCGACGAGCGGAATGAAGACAAGGATGGCTGCAACGACGCTGGCAAGCGCAATGTCGCTCAACCCGAACAGCGCCATCACGATCGCGTTGGCGATGCCGTACAGCAGCGAGTTGACGAACTGGGCGCGCATAAAGCCGCCAAACACGCGATCAATGACGGCAAACAGGTTATCCACCTCATCGTGCCAGGATTGGGGCAGGAGCGTGACGAAACTCTTGCCAAGGCGCGGACCGTCGAGGGTGATGTAGAAACTGAGGATCAGCACCAGAAAGATGTTGAACAGCACTGTGGCAATACTGCCGGCAATGCCGAGCGATTGTTGCAACATCGCGCTGCCGATGCCGGTCAACTGCTGCGTAATTGCTTCGGGTTGCACAATCGCTGTCAGATCGCCGCGGAAGCCAAACCGCTCCAATCCCCCCTCAAGCCGACTGATCCACTCAACGACGGACTCGACCGTCGCCGGGGCTGATCCGGTCAATGTCGCCAGTTGTTGGGTAATAGTCGGCACGAATGACAGAATGACAACCAGGAGAATGGCGAACAGCGCCAGATAGATCAGCGCCACAGAGAGCACGCGCGAAAGATGGCGCGGCGGGAGCGGAACGGTATGCGTGCGGATGGTGATTGTCGGCAGATTGATCTCCGTTAACCGTGACACCAGCGGTTGCAGTACAACGGCGATCAGCCAGGCGAGGGCGAAGAGCAGGAGCGGCGTGGCAAAAAAACTGACCACAACCACTGCGCGTTCGAAGAGAAAAACAACAGCGCAGATGATGAGCAGCCACAGTGCCACTGTGCCGAGTCGTCCAGACCACATAGTGCCATTATACCATCGAGAGGCAAGAGGTGAGAGGTTTCAGGTTGAAGGTTAGAAAGTTGAAGATGGTTCAGGGTGAAAGGTTTCCGTTACACGTTGAATTTGAACGCGATACCTGAGCCTGCGAAGAGTTGAACCTGGCGCGTCCAACACCTCGCCTTATATTCCATGTTCTCGGTTCTCGGCTCTCGGTTCTCAGTTCTCGGTTCTCAGTTCTCCCGCCCCCTGCAGATCGACTTCCGCCAGCGCCGTATAGCGCGGTCCTTCGGGGCGCAGATCGCTGCGGAACAGCACCACGCGCTGAAGATCCCATACGTGATCCGAAGGGGGTTTCAGGGAGCGAAGCGCGGCGCCAAGCCGTTGCTGTTGTTCCGCCGACGCTTCGCGCCGCACCCGTCCCAGCGTCAGGTGTGGTCGAAACGGTCGGTGATCGGGGTGAAACCCAAGGGATAGCAGGCGGCACGCCAGTGCCTCGTACCAGACGCGCAGGTGCGTCTCACCTTCCGCCAGTCCAACCCAGATGACCTGCGGGCGCTGCAGGTTGGGGAAAGCGCCGGGAGCGCCAAGTTGTACGCGCACCGCCTGTTGCCCGGCAAACGACAGCATCATTGCCATCTTCAAATGCACAACCTGATCACCCGGAACATCCCCCAGAAACCAGAGCGTCAGGTGCATTGCTTCGGGTTCGACCCAGCGCACCGGCGGTTGATCGCGCTTGAGCCGTTGCTGCAGATCTGCCAGTTCTTCGCGGAGGGCGCCGGGCAGTTCGACGGCGATGAACAAACGGTGAGTTGCTGTATTCATGTTTTTGCACCATGGAGGTATGGAGAGATCGGGTACAGACATTGCAGTGCAACGTCTGTACCCAATCTCCCCACCGAATCACTTGCCCCTTCGCCTCTCCTCTCTCGCCTCTTGCCTCTCCCTCTCGCCTCTTGCCTCTCCCCTCTCGCCTCTTGCCTCTTGCCTACCGCGGCATCATATTATCGCGGCTGAGGAATGCCTGACTGTCGAACGGCTCTTCGCCATCGCGCGGACGGGCGCGCACGTATGAGCCATCGGGCATGAGAATACGCGCACGTGACGTGTCGCGCAGGTACACGTCGAGCAAATGACGGATCTCCTCCTTCAATGCTGGCGTCTCGATCGGAAACAGCGTCTCGACGCGGCGATCAAGGTTGCGTTCCATCAGATCGGCGCTGCCCAGGTAAATATCCGGGTTTCCGTCATTCCCAAAGTAATAGATGCGACTGTGTTCCAGGAATCGCCCGACAATGCTGCGCACCGTGATCCGCTCGCTCATGCCGGGCACGCCGGGACGCAGGCAACAGATGCCGCGCGCAATCAACTCAATCGTCACGCCCGCCTGGGATGCACGGTAGAGCAGGTCGATCATTTTCTTATCCACGATTGAATTGCACTTGAAAATGAGATGCGCCGGTCGTCCCGCCTGCGCGTGAGCAATCTCGCGCTCGATCAATCGTTCGAGGCACTCGCGCATGCTCACCGGCGCGACAAGCAGCTTGCGATAGTGGCGCTGACGCGAGAAGCCAGTCAGACGGTTGAACAACTCCGACACATCGGCAGCAATGTCGGGACGCGCCGTCAGCAGGCCGAGATCGGTATAGATGCGCGCCGTGGTGGCATTGTAGTTGCCTGTGCCAAGATGGACATAGCGACGCAACCCGTCGTGCTCACGGCGAACGATCAGCGCCAGCTTGGCATGCGTTTTCAGCCCGACCAGACCGTACACGACGTGAACGCCTGCCCGTTCAAGTTGCTTTGCCCAGATGATATTGTTTTCTTCATCGAAGCGCGCCTTCAACTCAACCAGCACCGTCACCTGCTTATCCTGCTCGCGCGCGTGCATGAGCGCCTTAACGATCGGCGAATTCGAGCCGACACGGTAGAGCGTCTGTTTGATCGCCAGCACATTCGGGTCTTCAGCAGCCGCCTCGATCAGCGTCACCAGCGGTTGGAACGAATGGAACGGATGGTGCAGCAAAATGTCGTGCTGGCGAATGGCAGCGAATATTTCCTCGCTGCTGCGCACGTGCTGCAATGGCGCTGGCGGGATTGGATAGAACGGCGGGTCCTTCAGATCGGGACGATCGATCTTCGTCAACTGCATGAGATCCGACAGCCCAAGCGGACCGCGCATTTCATACACATCTTCGGGGGTCAGTTTGAGGTGGTAGAGCAGCAGATTGCGCACCCGCTCAGGCATATTGTGCTGCACCTGCAGGCGCACCACGGCGCCGAAGCGTCGCTGACGGACCCCTTCCTCAATCACGCGCAGCAGGTCATCGGCCTCCTCCTCCTCGATCTCCATATCGGCGTTGCGCGTGATGCGGAACAGATAACACTCGACGATCTCTTCGCCAGGGAAGAGGGACGATACATTCGCCGTAATAATCTGTTCGAGCCAGGTAAAACAGTGGCGTCGCTCCGGCGGGATCTCCTCCGGCGTATCGCAGTGACCGCCTTCGATCGGAACAAGACGCGGCAGAACCGCCGGCACCTTGACGCGCGCAAAGAGTTCACCCTCTTCCGGGTCACGAATGATTACCGCAAGATTCAGGCTCAGGTTCGAGATATGCGGAAATGGATGCGCCGGATCAATCGCCAGCGGCGTCAGCACCGGGAAGACCTCGCGCTCGAAGTACTCGGTGCATTTTGCGCGCTGCTCTGGCGTTAGTTCGTGATAATCAAGCACATGGATGCCCTGCTGGCACAGTTTAGGTCTGACATCGTCGAGCCAGCATGCACGGTGCTGTTCCACAAGCGGAATGACGGTTCGGCGAATCGCCGCGAGTTGCTCGGCTGGGGTCATCCCATCCGGCGAGCGGCTGACCACGCCAGCGGCAACCTGTTGCTTCAAGCCCGCCACGCGAATCATGAAGAATTCATCGAGATTGGTGCTGAAGATCGACAGAAACTTGACGCGCTCCAACAGCGGATGGCGCTCGTCCATTGCCTCTTCGAGCACCCGTCGGTTGAATTCGAGCCAACTGAGTTCTCGGTTGAAATACGGCGAAGCAGTGGCCAGATTCGTCATATCACTCTCGATTGTTTCAAAATCAACGCTCGTCATCGCAACGTCCTTGTTGCATCAGTCACATGTGAACATTCAGACCCCTCGTGAACCACATTCGACGCCTTTCAACAAACGCGCCTTTCCCGTCTTCGCTTCCCCCCCGCACATCCCGACGTTACGCCTTTATACTCTGCCGCATTCCAGACTCAATAGTCGCCGTTTCCGCACGTCTGCGCACAACGTGCGATGTCTCACACTCTATCGCCGGAAGACCATCAAGGCAGTATGGTCAGTATACCATCGTAGATAGCAAAAACGCAACCGTCAGATGAAAAGATTGTATACAAACTCGCCCCTATTGTCATTGACACATCCGCATACAAGTATTTATGATAGCAGTGATTTCCAGATTGTTTGTTTCAGAATAGCCTGGCGTTCAAGCGCACGCCAGCATGTTAGAGGTTTTTCGTTTTCGTCGATGCTGCGGAATGGTGCGCGCTTTCTGCAGTGCGGATTGATTGGTTGCGGCAGCGATCAACCGGAGGAGGTGCACAGCGTCGAGCAGCAGATGCGTGGCCTGAGCAGAAGCAGGAGGCAGGTGTGGAATTCACTCCGATGAAGCAGAAAACGGCACAGCGAGGTGGACCGTATGAGACAACTGCCCATTCCTAGAAAGTCGCTTCTCGTCCTGATCGTAACTGTTCTCGCGTTCGGCTTTGCTGCGCCGGCAGCGGCAGTGGTCGTCACTCCATCAACCCCTGACGGTTGGGCGCCTGCCAATGTGCGCGCCAATGCCACTGTCGCTATTACTACGGCGCAACCCCGCTCGGGCGCCGGTTCGCTCGAATTCACGACGAATACTGTGACTCCGGGGCAAGATAAGGCGGACTACGAGAAGTTGTGGAATCCAGCCGACTTCCCGACGCGCACGCTGTCCGGTCTGACGGCGCTCAGCTACGAGTATTACCGCGATAGCAGCAGCACAACCTTTGCCCATCTGGCGCCGGTGCTGCGGCTGTATGTAGCGGATGTCACTCCCAATTCATCAACCTTTGGCAAGTATGCGCTGCTGATCTGGGAGCCTGCGTACAACGGGACGACGCCGACTCCGCCGGTTCCCACGAATCAATGGATCACCCAGGATATTCTGAACGGCAAATTCTGGATGTTCGTACCGTCGGGTCAATCGATCCCCAGCGGCGTTGTGCAGAACTTCAATGCGACGCTCAACGACTGGATCGTCGGTTCGCCGGTCGGGCAGCCGGGCGATCCGACGCCAATCAACATTGATGCCAATACGCTCGTGTTCGGTATCAATGTCGGCGTTGGATCAGGTTGGGGCGCAACGTTCCGCGGTTTCGTCGATAATGTGACGGCGCGCTGGGGCAATGATGAGGTTCACGCCAACTTTGAGCCTGATCCTCCAGCGTTTGTATGTGCAAACGTCCTGCTCGACAACTTCAACCGTGCTGATACGACCAGGGGATTGGGCAGGAACTGGACCGGCGCCACCAATACGTACCGCATCGCCAGCAACCGGGTGCAACCGTTCACAACTGCGGACACAATCTTCTGGAATGCGCAGCCGCGCGTCTTTGGCGCTGATCAGGCCGCCTGCGTCACGCTGGCGCAGATCGATCCGAACGGGAAGCACCACACCCTCATCCTGAAGGCGCAGTCGGTCACCAATTACGCGCGCGGCATGATCCTGGTCAGCTACGATGCGCCAGCG
>JANWXL010000559.1 GCA_025055265.1 Roseiflexus sp. | reverse complement strand
TGCATGCCTGTATTTCGCAGTTTCATTCCTTCGTGGAAGATTAGGATCATTTCGACGTTTCTAACCAATGGATGACTAGACAGAAGCTAATCAATGCGGCTCCTTCCAATACGCTCTTTGTGGCATAAGGCGCGGGCTAATGAGGCGTTGCACCGGACGCTTGCTACGTGGCGAAAATTCGTGCAGGCCCCTTACGATTCATGCTTGGTGGAGTGCATACGAACGTTATGGAGCGCCGGTGAACTGTTGCGTTAGGCGGCGGCTCATCACACCCCTTCGTGAATCTCTAGCGTTAGATAGCGGTACGCCATGCCGACGTGCTATAATACACGCGGCTGTACGCTCGTTTCATTGTGTTGTGCTGAGGTGTTGATCATGCCGCCAGGTAATACCTCGCCGATGGTTCAGGTAAGCATTGATGACCTCGCACACGACGTCCTCGCCTATCTCCAGCGGGTCGAAGCGGGAGAGACCCTGGTGATCGTCAAAGCCGGTCAACCGGTGGCAGAGATCAAACCGATCGCCGCGCGTACACCGCTGCGCCGACCATTTGGACTATGCAGCGGTGCGTTCACAGTGCCGGAAGATTTTGATGCCCCCTTACCAGAAGCCATCGTGCAAGCCTTTGAGGGCCAATGAAGCTGCTCCTCGATACACACGTCTTTTTGTGGTTCATCAGTGGCGATGCGCGTTTACCTGTGGTGATGCGGGAGAGTATTCGTGATCTCAACAACGAGGTCTATTTGAGTGTGGTATCGCTGTGGGAAGCCATAATCAAGTATCAGCTCGGGAAATTGCCGTTGCCAGAAGCCCCAGAGCGATATTTACCACTCCAACGCGAACGCCATCAGATTGCGAGCTTACCGCTGGATGAGGTTAGTGTGGTACACCTTGCGAGTCTGCCTGCACTGCACCGTGATCCGTTTGACCGGATCTTGATGTGCCAGGCGCTTGGGCACGGCCTGACGATTGTGACTGTTGATGACCTTATTCGCGCGTACCCGGTGCCAATTTTTAGCCACACCTGAGACGATACAACCAGCTATTTGGCCCCTAAAAGGCTGCCGCCCAACACCGCGCGCAGCCAACCCGCGCCGTCCGGCGCTCTATAAGATTCGGAGGCATTTTGACACCACTACCGACTTATCGAAGCCGTACCCCGGCGCAGGCGGCTGACGCTTGGCCGTTAGCCCGCTTCTGAATGCTCGCAACCGACCGAAAGCGATAATAGCAAACTCCTATCTCAATGTGCTCGAAAAGATCGTGAACCGCTTGAAGGACAGCCCTGTTGCCTGGGTTGTGACAGGAAGCCTCGGAATGGCATTGCAGGTCGTCCCCATTGAAGTCCACGACATAGACATTCAGACTGATAGGAACGGCGGTATAAGATTGAACGCAGATTTGCTACGCTTCTCGGCGCGGATGAAGCGCATGCCGTCAGGCGGCGTATAGTGTACCAGTAGAATGATGGTGGAAGAGAGCCGTCGTTGAGCCGTCGAGCAGGAAAGGAGTCGTATGAGAACGTATGTGGCAGTGGTCGAACGATGCCCTGAAACTGGCCTGTACGTTGGCTACGTGCCAGGATTTCCCGGCGCCCATACCCAGGCCGAAACGCTGGATGAGTTGCAGCACAACCTGCGCGAAGTGATTCAGATGCTCCTGGAGGATGGCGAGCCTGAGTTAGAGACGGAGACAGCCCCACACTACCCCCCCAGATGCGCCGCCAGCAGGTCGCGGAACTCCTCCGGCTTCTCAATATGCGGCGAGTGGCCGCATTCGCTCAAAACGTGCTCAGCGTATCGACCGCCGTGCGCTGCGTAGGCGTCGAGCACGGCGCGGATCTGAGCGATCATCGGCTGCGGCGGGCAGACGTCGGCGCCGGGCCAGCCGGGAACCAGCCCCAATTGCCCGAGCGTGGCAAGATCGAACAGTGACGTGTCGGAAATGATCTGATCGGAATCGCCGCGCACCCAGAGCACTGGCGGCTTCGGATCGATGTCGGCGAATCCGCTCAGGTTGCAGTACTTTGGCGAAAATGCGTTGTTGACGCCGCTCTTCCCCGGCGCAATGCCAGGCCAGTGCTCCGAGACCGTCATATCGCCAGGGTAGAACCCTTCGCCGGTGCGCGTCGCCAGCATCGAGGTCACGAACACTTCTTCGCGTTCCGGCGCAGCGCGGAAGGGCGGGCGGAAGTAGAAGGCGTTCATTACGTTGCGCGGACTGTTCGGGCTCTCCGTCCCCCGGTCGCCCTGCGCCAGGCGCTGCACAAACTCCGGGTTGGCGGCGCCGCCGCCCGATCCGGCGAAGTCGGGGTTCGTCGGCGTACCAGCGGGGTCCTTCGTTGCGCCAAAGCCGTAGGGCGACATCGGGGCGCTCAGGGTGATGCTCGCTATGTCTGCAGGATGGTCAATCGCATACTGCATGACGATGCCGCCGCCCAACGACCATCCGACCAGATGCACCCGCCCCAGTCCCAGCGTCTCAATCAGCGCGCGCAGGTCGTCGGACCAGTCGCGCAGACCGCGCGTGGCATCGATCGGCAACGCCTCGGTGTCGCCGTAGCCGCGCAGATCGGGCGCAATCGCCCGGTATGTCGCGGGCAGCGCCAGCATCGTTTCTTCCCAGAACACCCCCGACGACACATTTCCGTGCACAAAAATGACCGGTGTTCCGTCCGCCGGACCGCTGCTGCGCACACACATTCGAATGCGCGGCGTCTCGACCGTCTGCACTGTGATGCCCGGAAGGGCAGGGATGGTCATGATGGCGATCCCTTCTTTTTATTGCGATACCATAGAGACAGTGCGGTGCACCCTGGACCGGTGGTGCATTGCCCCTCGTACAGGCGGTGCGATGCACCGCCTCTGCCGCTGCCGCCACAACACCCGGACCGGCGGTGCATTGCTCCTTACGCAGGCGGTGCATTGCCCCTCGTACAGGCGGTGCGATGCACCGCCTCTGCCGCTGCCGCCACAACACCCGGACCGGCGGTGCATTGCTCCTTACGCAGGCGGTGTATTGCCCCTCGTACAGGCGGTGCGATGCACCGCCTCTACTGTTTCGCGCTTCGCCACAGGTCGGTCAGCAACTCGACGAACACGGCGGGCGCTTCGATATTCGGCGAATGTCCGACACCGGGAATGACCATCAACTGCGCGCCGAGCGCCTCGGCGGCGCGGCTCGCCACCGGCTGCGTCACCAGAATGTCGTTCTCACCGGCGATGACCAGTTTCGGGCAGGCAATCGCGCGCAGCGCGTCGCCCGGCGCCCACTTCGCCAGCGCGTTGATCGCCCCCAGCGCCGCCTCGAGCCGTTGCTCGTGCCCCTCGGCGACCAGTCGATGCCAGAAGGCGTCGTCGGGCGCCGTCGGCGCCAGCGCTTTCAATGCCATTGCAAACAGATCGAAGTTCGCCTTCAACATCTGCTGGCGCTCTGGCGAATTGGCTTCGGCTGGCATGCCATCGACCCATGGCGGCGCAACCACAGCCAGCGACAGCACCCGATCACCATCATCGAGCGCCAGTTGCATCGCCACCCCTGCGCCAAGCGAATGCCCCACGAGATGGAAGCGGTCCAACCCGAGCGCATCGGCGAACGCCAGCGTATCCTGCGCCAGCGCCGTCAGCGTGTAGTCGTGGTCCGGTCCCTCCGTCTTCCCGCGCCCGCGCATGTCCGGTGCAATCCCACGGTACCCCTCCGGCAGCAGGTTCAGCGTCGGCTCCCACCATCCGCACGTCGCCCAGTTGCCGTGCAGCAGGATCACCGGCTCACCGGCGCCGTGCTCAATGTAGTGAACATTCAGGTCGCCAGCCGTTACGAAAGGCATGATGGCACCTCCAGCTTAACATGCACCTGAATCCAATACCTTTCAAATAAGCTCAAACAAAGGTGCAAAGACTTCCCAAGCGGACGCTGTTGGCTCGTTTTCCTTATTTGAAAGGTATTGCACCTAAATCTTGCTGTCACGCCCCTTCCAGTACTCGTCGCGCATGACGCGCTTGAGCGTTTTGCCCGCTGCGCTGCGCGGAAAATCGTCCATGATTACCACCTGCGACACCTTCTGATACGCAGCTTCGACACGCGCGTTGATCCATTCCTTCAACTCTTCTGCCGACACCAGCCCCGGCGCTTTCAGGATGACCGCCGCCAGCGGCGTTTCGCCCCATTTCTCGCTCGGCACGCCGAAGACCGCCGCCTCGCGCACCGCCGGATGTTTCACAATCACTTCTTCAATATCGCGCGGGAAGACATTGATGCCGCCGGAAATGATCATATCCTTCTTGCGGTCCACCAGGTAGAGGAATCCGTCCTCGTCGACGTATCCCATGTCGCCGCTGTGCAGCCAGCCATTGATGATCGCCTGCGCTGTCAGATCGGGGCGCTTATAGTACCCGGTCATCATCAGCGGACCGCGCCCGCAGATCTCGCCAACTTCGCCAGGCGGCAACTCGCGCCCCTGGTCGTCGATGATTTTGATCTCCATGAACGGCGGCGGTACGCCAACCGACGCCAGCTTCTCGCCCCGGTGGTATTTGTCGAGAATGGTCATGAACCCTTCGGTCAGCCCGTACAGTTCGTAGAGGCGGTTGGGGAAGCGTCGTTCGAGTTCGAGTTTGTGCTCCATGTGCAACGGCGCGCCAACCGAGCCGAGCATCTCGATTGACGGCAGGTGCTGTTCATCGAAGTCGGGTTCGTTGAGGAGCGCAACGATCTGCGACGGCACCATCTTGATGTGGGTCACCTTCTCGCGCGCTGCGGTCTCGATTAACTCCCGCGCGTTGAACGCTTTCATCAGGATGTAGGTGGTTCCCAGATAGAACGCGGGCATGAACGTCAGGAAGGCGCCGTTGAACACCAGCGCGCCAGCGTGCAAAATGACGCTCTCCGGCAAGATGCGGTACGACGATGCAAAGATTGTGCCGTACCCGGCGCGCACCCCGTGCGTGAGCACGATGCCCTTTGGCAGCCCGGTCGTGCCGCTGCTGTACATGATGTTGTAGGGGTCATCAGCGCACAGCTCGATCCCGGTCGGGTCGTGTTCCGGCATCGGCGCAACCAGCGCCTGGTAATCGCGGTACCCCGGCAGGTCTGCGGCGTCGGTGACCAGGTACCGGTCCGGCGTAATCGGCAGATCGCCGCGGACCGAGTCGAGCGCTGGCGCATGCGCTGCGTCGGTCACCACTGCAGCGGTATCCGAGTCGCGCAGCAGCGATGCCAGCCCCTGCCCGCGCAGTAACGTGCTCATCGGCACCACCACCAGACCGGTCTTTGCCGCTGCCCAGTAGACTTCAAGCAGCTCCATGCAATTCGGCAGCACCGTCGCAATCTTGTCGCCTTTGGTCAAACCCAGGCTCATGAGTGCGTGCGCTACCTTGTTGACTCGCGCATTGAATTCACGATAGGTCAACCGCACGTCACCAACGATCACCGCGGTGTGGTTCGGACGATACCGCGCGTGACGCGAAAGCAATCCGCCAATGTGCATAGCGCCTCCGCTGTTTCCTGTTC
>JANWXL010000551.1 GCA_025055265.1 Roseiflexus sp. | reverse complement strand
TGACCCGTGAAAAACGCCGCCGCGACTGGCTGCTCGGGCGCTGGACGGCAAAGCATCTGGCGGCATACTATATCGAACTGGTCACCGGACGGCGGCCAGTGTTGAGCGACATTCTCATTACCACCGATCCGGATGGCGCGCCGCGGCTCCAGAGCCAGAACGGCTACGCATTCATCATTGATCGACTGGCGATCTCGATCAGCCACAGCCGTGACCATGCCTTCTGTGCGCTGACCGCCGCGCCAGGATACGCGCCCGGCGCTGACATCGAATATGTCGAGCCGCGTGATCCCGGATTTGTGACCGATTTCTTCACCGATGTCGAAATTGCGTGCGTGCACCACGCGCCGCCATCGGCGCAACCATTGTTGACGACCATCATCTGGAGCGCCAAAGAAGCCGCTCTCAAGTCGCTGCGCCGCGGCCTGACGGTCGATACGCGCCAGATCGTCTGCCTGCCGGACGAACCAAACGCCAACGGGTGGGCGCCGGTGATCGTCCGGTGCCACCCCGAACTAAACGCCTCCGTTCACCGTGGCTGGTGGCGACAGATGGGCAGGTTTGTACTGACCCTCGCAACAGCGGATGCTGGACTCTCGGTGCGTGCTGCTGATTCTGTGGCAGAAGCGCGACGGATTGGAGATGGAGTTTCCCCATGACGACAATGCAGGAGTATATTGAGAAACTGCGCCAGCGTAAGGCGATTGCTCGCGGTACGGCGCAGGATGCCGAAGCGCAACACAAGAAAGGGCGTCTGACGGCGCGTGAGCGCATCGACCTGCTCTTCGACCCGGGTACGTTCGAGGAGATCGACACCCTGGTGTTGCCGCGCTACGAGGTGTACCCCGGCGGCAAGCGCTCCCGATACGGCGATGGCGTCGTGACCGGTTTCGGGTTGATCAATGGGCGCCGCGCCTTTGTGGCGGCGCAGGACGCCTCAGTGATGGGCGGGTCGCTTGGCGAAATGCACGCCAACAAGATCGTCAAGGCGATGCAGATGGCGCTGAAGTACGGCTGTCCCTTCATCGCCATCAATGACTCCGGCGGCGCGCGCATTCAGGAAGGGGTCGATAGTCTTGCCGGATATGCGCGTATCTTCGATGCGAACTGCGAAGCGTCGGGCGTGATCCCGCAACTGTCGCTGATCATGGGACCATGCGCCGGCGGCGCGGTCTATTCCCCGGCGCTGACCGACTTCATCTTCATGACCGAGAACGCCTACATGTTCATCACTGGTCCTGAAGTGGTGAAGGCGGTTATGCAGGAAGAGGTGACGCAGGATCAGCTCGGCGGCGGGCGAATCCACGCCGAAGAGAGTGGCGTCAGCCACTTCCTGGCGCGCGACGACCAGGAGTGTATCGCAATGGCGCGCGAACTCCTGAGTTATCTGCCGCTCAACAATCAGGACGATCCGCCCTACGTTCGTCCGGTGGATGATCCTGAACGGCGCTGCCCGGAACTCGAAGAGATTGTGCCGGTCGATCCGACCAAGCCCTACGATGTGCGCCAGGTGATCAGCAGCATTCTCGACGACGGACGGTTCTTCGAGGTGCATGCGCTCTGGGCGCAGAATATGGTCGTCGGGTTTGGCAGGCTGAACGGCTACGTCGTCGGCATCGTCGCCAACCAGCCGATGGTGCTGGCGGGCTGCATCGACATCAAGGCGTCGATCAAGGCGGCGCATTTTATTCGCATTTGTGACACCTACAACGTGCCGATCATCACGCTGCAGGACGTTCCCGGCTTCCTGCCCGGCACGAACCAGGAATATGGCGGCATCATCCGCAACGGCGCGCGCATGATCTACGCCTATTCCGAAGCCGTCGTCCCCAAGCTGATGATCATTCTGCGCAAGAGTTATGGCGGCGCCTACTGCGTTATGAGCAGCAAAGGGCTGCGCGGCGACCTGTTGTACGCCTGGCCCAACGCCGAACTCGCCGTTATGGGCGCGGCTGGCGCAGTGAACATCCTGTATCGCAACGAGGTCAAGAGCGCGCCCGACCCGGAAGCAAAGCGGCGCGAACTGGTCGAAGAATACCAGGAACGCTTCAACAACCCGTATATTGCGGCAGCCCGCGGGTTGATCGATGATGTGATTGAGCCGCGCGACTCGCGTCGGGTGCTGATCAAGGCGCTGGAAGTGACCCTGTCGAAGCGTGAACGCCACGTGCCGCGCAAGCACGGAATCTCGCCGTCCTGAGAGGAGACCCATGTTCCGCACAATTCTTGTTGCCAACCGGGGTGAAATCGCCGTTCGCATTATTCGCACCTGCCGCGACATGGGCATTCGAACGGTGGCGCTCTACGATGATACCGACCTGAGTTCGCTCCACGTGCGCCTGGCGAATGAGTGTGTGCGTTTGAGTTCGGGGGCGCTCTACTGCGATGCGGCGGCGCTTGTCCAGATCGCGCGCGATTGTGGCGCCGAGGCGATCCATCCTGGCTACGGCTTTCTTGCCGAGCACGACGAGTTTGCGCGTGCATGCGAGGAAGCGGGCATCGTTTTCATTGGACCGTCGAGCGCGGCGCTGGCGAAGGTGCGCGACAAAATCGCTGTGCTCGAAGCTGTGCGCGCTGCCGGGATCGCTGTGCCGCGCCACTCGCCGCATGCCTACCACGCGTCGGAATGGGAGGCGCTGCGTGATGCGGCGGAGCGACTCGGCTACCCGCTGGTGCTCAAGTCGTACAGCGGCGGGCGCAGCCACGGCACGCGCCTGGTGCGCGAACCGACGCAACTGGAGAGCATGGCGCAGCACGCGCACTCAGCGGCGCTGACAGCGTTCGGCGATGATCGTCTCTATCTGGAAGAAGCCTTCCTTCCAGCGCGCTACCTGGAAGTGCAGATCGTCGGCGACCGACACGGCAATCTTGTCCATCTGGGGGAGCGTGATGGAACGATCCAGCACAATCATCACAAGGTCGTGGAAGAGTCGCCAGCGCCGTACCTGACCGAAGCGCAACGTGAAGATCTCTGGCAGAAAGCGCTGGCAATCGGGCGTCTGCTGGGATGCACCAACACCTGTACGGTCGAATTTGTGCTCGATGCTCAAGGGCGCTTCTACTTCACCGAAGTCAAGGCGCGCATCCAGGTCGAGCATCCGATTACCGAAATGCGCACCGGCATCGATCTGGTGCGCACCCAGATTCAGGTTGCCGCCGGTGAACCGCTTGGCTTCTCACAGGCTGACGTGACGCTGCGCGGATGCGCCATGCAGGCGCGGGTGAACGCTGAGGACCCCTGGAACCATTACCTGCCAAGCCCTGGACGTTTGCGCCGTTTCCGTTTCCCTGGAGGACCGGGGCTGCGCGTCGATACCTACGCCTATGCTGGCTGCGACGTTCCGGTGCGCTACGATCCGCTGCTGGCGAAGGTCATTGCCTGGGACGACACGCGCGCCGGTGCATTGGGGCGTTTGCGGCGCGCCGTCGCCGATTTTGCAATCAGCGGCGTGCAGACGAACCTGCCCCTTATCCAGCGCATCGTCGACGCTCCCGAATTCGCCGCCGGAACGTATGACTCGGATTTCAATCGCCGACCGCTGCCTGGCGCTGAGGTTCCACCCGAACAACTTCGTGACCTGGCAGTTGCAGCGGCGCTGGCATACATCCGTCGCGGCATCGATGCCAGCGGCGTCCTGCCGGACCGCGCCGACTCCGGCTGGCACCGCGACTCGCGCAGACTGCCACAGTAGAGGGAAGAGCGATGAGCAAACTGAGCATTACCATCGATGGTCGCACGTTTGTGATTGAAACGCCGCCACTGCGTCGCATCACCAGCGAGATCACGGTGCGGGTCGACGGGCAGCCCGTCAGCGTGCTGGCACCGGAAACGGGCAGCCCCGAACTCCTCGACTGGCTGATCGTCGATGGGCGACCCTATGAACTGGTGGTCGATCCCAACCTGCGCTGGATACGCTCGCGCTACGGATTGCACCAGGTTGAGGTGCGCGACCTGGAAGCCACGGTGGCGCGCCCGGCAAGCGGCGACGGGCGGATCAAGGCGCCAATTCCGGGATTGATCACGCGCGTGCTCGTCAGCCCCGGCGAAACCGTCGAACTCGGGCAGCCGCTGATGGTGTTGGAAGCGATGAAGATGGAGAACGAGATCCGCGCGCCGCGCACCGGTCGTGTCGCGCAGATCAACGTTTCGCCCGGACAGAGCGTCGCCCTTGGCGTCGTGCTGGCGGAGGTGGAGTAGGGGCGCGCCGCTGGCGCGCCCGGCGCAGAGTGTCCGGTGGTCGGTGGGGTGGCGAGGTCGGGGCGCGCCGAGGCGCGCGTACAAAGGGCGTGACGGTTGCCGGTAGGGGCGCGCCAGCGGCGCGCCCGGCGCGGAGTGTCCGGTGGTCCGTGAGGTGGCGGGGTCGGGGCGCGCCGGGGCGCGCCCGCCATAGGATGTCCCGTGACCAGTGAGGTGGCGAGGTCGGGGCGCGCCGGGGCGTGCGCGAGGGCAAAACAGTAGGGGCGCGCCAGGGTGTGCCCAGCATGGGGTAGCTCGGGAGAGCGTGGTGGGGGGCGTGCGTGTGCGCGGGGGGGTGGGCGAGGGCGGGTCCGGAG
>JANWXL010000036.1 GCA_025055265.1 Roseiflexus sp. | reverse complement strand
GAGGAGGAACCCCGTGACCCAGACAGTGATCAACCCGCTGCCAGCCGACGCGCCCGCTGAGGATCCGTTCCGCTATGGATGGCGCATTGTGCGCCGTGATATCGGCGACGGCTACTTCGATGAGGAACTTGTGCCGTTGCGTCTCATCGACCTGCTGCATCCCGAGGAGGGTGATCAGGTGTTGTGCAACTACGATCACCAGCGGCGCGTCCGCTATCTGGCGGATGTCTTTCTGGCGCGCACGGCGGATCGTCCCGACGCGGTTGTCCTCAGTGATGTGCGCATCGCCTGGGATGTACCGGAACTGAAGGCGCATGGACCGGATATTATGGTCATCTTCGGCGTGCAGACAATCCGCAACTGGAGTACGTTCGATGTGGCGCAGGAAGGGGTGCGCCCGACGCTGATCGTTGAGGTGACCTCGCCGGAAACGCGCCGGTTTGACCTGTACGAGAAGGTGGAGCACTACGATCTGGCAGGAGTGCCGCTCTACGTGATTGTGGATGCCATCGAGCGCCGCGGGCAGTCGCTGGTGCGTGTGATCGGCTACGAGCGCGCAGGCGCGGCATATCGCCCGATGGTTCCAAATGAGGAGGGACGGCTCTGGCTGGAACCGTTGCGCGTCTGGATCGGCGTGCAGGAGAATGAGGTCTACTGTTTCGATGAGCAGGGACGGCGGATCGGCGACTACGCTACATTAACGACTATCGTGATTGAGTCAGAGGAACGGATCGCTGAAGCGCTTGCGGAAGCCAAAGCACAGGCGCGCGCCCGTATGGAAGCCGAAGCGCAGGCGCGTCAGGAAGCCGAAGCGCGCGTAGCAGCCGAGGAACGCGCGCAACGCGAGGCTGAAGCGCGCGTAGCAGCCGAGGAACGCGCGCAACGCGAGGCCGAAGCGCGCGCAGCAGCCGAAGCGCGGTTGCGCGTGCTCGAAGAGGAACTGCGCCGGTTACGCGGCGGCGAGTAGTCTTTCCTGACCGGTTGGAGTCCACAGACAGCATCAAGGGATGAATGCCTATGGCACAGAGCGACACGCCGGAGTATCGCTTCTTCCTGGCGGGCGAATGGCGCACCGGCGCGCCCTACACGGTCGCCTGCCCCTACGATGGCGCCCCGGTCGCCGTCGTTCATCGCGCTGCGCCGGAAGACCTGGAGCGGGCGATCCAGGCAGCAGTGGC
>JANWXL010000592.1 GCA_025055265.1 Roseiflexus sp. | reverse complement strand
GGCGCACGGCGGCTATTACGAATGGCTTAATTTTTCCACCTCACTGAACAATACGCGCCGAACGGCGCAACATCGGGTCTATCGCGCCAGCGGGTGGGAGACCCTGGCACGCTCGCCGGATGCCGACCCGCGCGATGGCGTTTTGAGCAGCTACCCGCGACGACTGTACCATCCCGAACTGATGTCTGTCGCGCCGCCCGCCGGACAGGCGCCGCGCATTGATCTGACTGCCGGGCATCAGGCGCGCAGTCTGCTGCGGATCACGTGGAACGCCAACACGGCATCGCTTGCAAGCGCCCCCGACGTGATTGCCAGCCTGCATGCACTCAATGTGTCGGCGGTGATGTATCCTGAGCCGATCCGTCTGCTGGCGGTTTTGCAACGCACCCATCCCATCGCCAGGGCGACAGTTGATGGCGTGGTGCAGACGCCAGACGGACAGCGCCTGCCCGTTACACTGCGTGATGACGGTGTCGCGCCTGATCTGGCGGCTGAGGATGGCGTCTATGCCGGGATGTTCCTGCCCGTTGCGAATGGCGAGCATCGGATTGAGGTCGTGTTCAGCAATCCGAATGGCGCTGCCGTCGAGACGTCAGACAGCGGCGCACCGGCGCCGCCTCCCCCCGGAACAACACCCGCACCGCCATCGCCGCATCCACTCACGATGCCTTTCACAGCAACGGCGCAGCTTGTGGTGGCAGTCACCGGCGTCCAGAGCGACGATCACGGCGACGCTGCCGCCGGAGCGACCGATCTGCCCGCAAGCAACCGGGATGCCTGGGGACGGATCGAGCGCGCCGGTGATCGGGATTGGTTCCGGATCACTGCGCCTGGACCGATGTACCTGGTGGTGCGCACGACGAGTCTGGCGCAGGGCATGCAGACGTGCCTGCGCCTGCTCGATGCCGATGGAACGACCGAACTTGTCCAGGTGCATGGCAATGGGCAAACTGCTGCACCGTACCCGCACCTGATCTATTACCTGAACACCGGGCGCACAGTGTATGCCGAAGTGCGCCACTGCGACCCGACCGCAAGCGGCGGTGTGTACCAGGTGAGCGCAGGCGCCGCCATCAGCAGCGATCAGATTCAGATGGTCCATCTGCCAATGGTGATCCGGTAGGATGTGGCACTCCACTGCCACGCAGCCTGAAGCAGGCGCTGTATCTGCCGTCCACGCGCCAACGCTTCAGGCTGCCAGCGCCACATGAAAGATCGCGGCGTTCCAGCGACACTTCCCCCCAATAACTCGCCGAGGGAGATCAGGGCAGGAGCGCCAGCCCTAATCCGCGCCACTCAAGAGCTGCCGCGCAGCCGCGGATCGAGGGCGTCGCGCAGGCCATCGCCCAGCAGGTTGAACCCCAGCACCGTAATCACAATTGCAATGCCGGGAGCGATGGCCACCCAGGGCGTCAGTTCCATGAAGCGCCGCCCGCTGCCCAGCATGGCGCCCCACGACGGAGCGGGCGGCTGCGCCCCAAGCCCCAGAAAACTGAGCGCCGCCTCGGCCAGAATGGCTGTGGAGAGGAGCAGCGAGGTCTGCACGATCAATGGCGCAGCGATATTCGGCAGAAAATGGCGGAAAATTAATCCAACCGGTCGGACGCCAACCGCACGTGCTGCTTCAATGTACGCATAGTTGCGCACTGCCAGCATCTCGCCACGCACCAGGCGCGCGTAGATCGGCGCATAGACGATGCCGATTGCAATCATTGCATTTGTCAGGCTCGGACCGAGCAGGCCAGCGATGACAATCGCCAGCACCAGGCTCGGAATGGCGAACAGCATATCCACCAGGCGCATGAGCAGCGTATCGACGCGCCCGCCGACATACCCGGCAATCAGCCCCAGCGCGCCGCCAAACACCAGCGCGAGGCTAACCGACACCGCCCCGACATACAGCGAGATGCGCGAGCCATAGATCACGCGCGAAAAAATATCGCGCCCAAACTCATCGGTGCCGAGCAAATGCTGCGCCCCTGGTTCGAGCAGGCGTCGCGACACCTGCGCCGTCGGACTGTACGGGCTGATCACCGGCGCCAGCAGCGCCGCCAGCGCCACCAGCGCAATCATCGCCAGCCCGATCAGACCGGGCGTATTCCGCCGGAATGCCGCGATCAGCGGCGATGTGCGGCGCCGTACACGCAACAGGCTGCCAGCGCGTGCGTCGGTAATGGCAGATGGGCTAGTCATAGCGGATCCGCGGGTCAACGGCGCTGTAGAGCAGATCGACCGCCAGATTGACCAGCACGAAGATTAACGAAAGGAGCAGCACCGTAGTCTGTACCATCGGATAATCACGATTATAAATGCCGTTGATCAGCAAAAATGCAATGCCGGGCAGCGCAAAGATCTGCTCGATGATCACCGAACCGCCCATTAACACGCCAAACTGGACGCCGATAACGGTCAGAACCGGAATGAACGCATTTTGCAGCGCGTGACGCAGCAACACCGCACGATCGCGCAATCCTTTGGCATATGCCGTCCGAATATAGTCCTGGCGCAGCACTTCCAGCAGCGAGGCGCGGGTCATGCGCATGATGATCGCCATGGGCTGAAGCGCTAGCAGCAGCGCCGGCGCCAGCATGATCTGCATATTGCGCCCAAAATCGACGAATGGCGACACCCAGCCCAGTGGCGGCGTCCAGCGGAACATCGTCGAACTGATGAGCAGGAACATCGTCGCCAGCCAGAACGCCGGAAACGAGAGACCGATCAACCCGACCAGGCGCGTCAGCATATCGGTGACCCCGTTGCGGCGCACCGCAGCGATGATCCCCAACGGAATGGCGAACAGGCACGCAAAAAAGATCGCCATCACCGCCAGTTGCAGCGTGACCGGCATGCCCTGAGCGATGCTCTCCGCCACAGGAATGCCGGTACGCATCGAAACGCCGAAATTGCCGCTCAGAAATCCGCCGACCCACTCCAGGTACTGCACCGCCAGCGGACGATTCAGCCCCAGATTTTCACGTATCTGTTCGAGCGTCCGCTGATCCGCCTGGGTGTCGCCGCCGAAGAGAATATCCGCCACATCCCCAGGCAACAGCCGCATCAGGGTGAAAATAATGAGCGACACCCCCGCCAGCGTCGGGATGACCAGCGCCAGACGTTGCAGCAGATAACGGTTCATCGCCCAACCCCGATGAGGCTCACGCAGTCACGAAGATTTCGCGCAGCGCCGGGCGAAATGTCGTAAAGGCGACGTAATAGTTCTGCACGCGCTTGCGCACCGCCGAGAAACGGTAGTCCTGATAGAGATAGATATGCGGCGCTTCGTCGATGACAATCCGCTGCACTTTCCGCATCAACTCACGCCGTTTCGCCTGATCGAGCGTCGCCATAGCTTCATCATACGCCGCATTGAGTTCGGCGTTCTCCCAGGCGGGAAACCAGTTCTTCTCAGCAATGCCCAGGCGACGGAAGTCGTTCAGATAGCCGCTCACATCGGCGCGCATGCCGCGCGCCGTAAAGCACCACTCGAACTCGCCATTGGTCACGCGCTGTGCAAACGTGCCAAACTCGATCTGCTCAATCTGCATATCAATGTTCAACTGGCGCAGTTGCTCCTGCACGATGATCGCATTATCGTTGGTATAGCTTGCGGCTGAGGTGGTCATCGCCGTGACCTTGAAGCCATCGGCGTATCCAGCCTGCGCCATTAATTGGCGCGCTTTCTCGACATCGACCCGATACGCAGTGCGCAGTTCGTCCTGACTGAGGGGCCAGTCGCCATAGCCGGGCACGACCGGACCGGTCAGCTCGGCTTCACCTTCCATCACCTTATC
This sequence comes from Roseiflexus sp., assembly GCA_025055265.1. GTDB lineage: Bacteria > Chloroflexota > Chloroflexia > Chloroflexales > Roseiflexaceae > Roseiflexus. Next base: position 1,304 of record JANWXL010000592.1, on the reverse strand, counting down.
GATCAATTCCTGGCGGTCGATGGTCAGACTGATCGCCTGGCGCACCTCTTTGATGTCCCACGGTTTCCCGCCCTTCAGCGTGAACTGGAGCACTTTAGGCTGTGAGAAGAGCCCTTTCAGAACGGTGATGTCGGCGTCATTCTGAAGCCGCCGCGCGCCGAGCGGCGAGACATCCGTCCCATCAATATCGCCAGAGCGCAGCGCCGCGATGCGGGCGTCCTCCTCGGGAATGATACGATAAGTCAGTTGATCGACCTTCGGCTGTTCCGGGTTCCAGTGGTCGGCGAAGCGTTCATAGACGATCTCGGCATTGGGCGTATAACTGACCAGGCGGAAAGGACCGGTGCCGATCGCCTGAGTCACTGGATTGATCTGCTGCGGCATGTCCACAGGAAAGATGCTCGTATAACGCGACCAGGCGAACAACCCCGGGATGGTCGGGTCGAGCTTTTTCAGATTGATACGAATGGTCAACGGATCTACGACTTCGACCGTATCGAAGTTGGCGAAGAACGCTGCGCCCGGATTGCGCCCATCGGGCGGGTTGATGATCGTGTCGAGCGAGTACTTGACATCCTCGGCGGTGAGTTCCTTGCCGTTGTGGAATTTGACGCCCGAACGCAGCTTGAAGATATAGGTCGTATCATTCGGCGTCTCAAACGATTCTGCCAGCGATGGCTGCACCTTCAGATCGCGGTCCCATGCGAGCAACGAGTCATACATCGGCTCACGCGCTTCGTAATTGAACTGTCCGGTAATGTTGATCCCGTATGGCTCCAGCGACACCGGGTCGCCGAGCATCGCCCAGGCGACCTTGCCGCCAGCAGCGACCGGCGTCGCCGGAGCCGTTGGCATGGCAGGAACAGGCGTGGGCGCAGCGGGCGCAGCGGTGGGCGCAGCGGGTGCGGCGGTGGGCGCGGCAGGCGTTGCGCCGCCGCATGCCTGCAACGCCAGCGCGCCTCCTCCTGCCGCTACAAGGCGCAGGAACATACGCCGATCCAATCGAGGCGCCTTTTGTTCTCCCTGATCAGAGCGTCGGTCGTTCATTCGTATCACTCCTTTGATCTCAAACGGCGGATCTTAGTGTGGATCGTCGGGAACACGCCCCCGCCCCCGCATCGCATTGCTGTCGAGGATCAATCCTGGGCGGCCAGGCAGTGGATAGGGACAAATGTCTGCAAAATATCAGACAAAACCAGACAATCTGGTGATTACTTCATACTTTAACATAGAGGTGCAGCGCATGTCAACATGGAATGTATGGTGTGGGTGCAGTTTTGTCAGGAAACCGCCGTCTCGTCGCG
>JANWXL010000552.1 GCA_025055265.1 Roseiflexus sp. | reverse complement strand
TAACCGGTGTTCATCAATCCCGCCGCCAGACCGCTGATGCTCAACAGGATGGCGTCCTCAAGCGCGACGTGATCTGGTCCGTCGGGAGCCGCGCGTAAACGGCGCAACAGTTCGATCTGAAGGTAACTCATCGGATCGATGTATGGATTGCGACGCTGAATCGAGTGTTGCAACACCGGGCTGTTGTCGAGCAGGCGGTCAATCCGCGCGATCTGGCGGATCATCCGATTGGCGCGTTCATATTCCTCGCGGATGGCGGCAAAGATGGCGGCTGCCGCGTTCTGATCGGGCGCCAGTTCGGCGTACCGTGAAGCGATATGAAGATCGGCTTTGCCCAGGATCATCTGGGCATTGTCGATCATGACGCGGAAAAAGGACCAGCGGGCGTACATGTCCTGCAACAGCGCCAACCGGTCAATCGCTGATCCCGACGCTTCCCCTGATCTTCCTTCGTACACAAACGTCTCAAGCGCGAACCCCAGACCATACCATCCTGGCAGGGTGTGCCGGCTCTGCATCCAGCTAAACACCCATGGAATGGCGCGCAGGTCCTCGATGCGTTCGGTATTGCGGCGGCTGGCGGGGCGGCTGCCGATATTCAGGCGACTGATTTCGGCGATTGGCGTGACATTGCGGAAATATGGCACAAAATCAGAGCGCTCATAGACCAGAGCCCGGTAATGGCGCTGTGAGAGCGCCGCCAATTGTTCCAGCGCCTGGGTCCATTCTTCAGGAGGATCATCGCGCTGCAACAAACCAGCGCGCAGCACGGCGTTCACAACCTGTTCGATGTGACGGTGCGCCAGCAGCGGCAACCCATAGCGGTCGGCGATGACTTCACCCTGTTCGGTGATCTTGATTTGATTGCCGGTGCTGCCAGGCGGCTGCGCCAGAATCGCGTGGTTCGCCGGTCCGCCGCCACGTCCGATTGCGCCGCCGCGACCGTGGAACAGGCGCATCTGAATGCCATGGCGTCGCCCAAAATCGCGCAATTTGCGCTGCGCCTGGTAGAGCGCCCAGTTAGCGGCGACATATCCGACATCCTTGTTGCTGTCAGAGTAGCCGATCATGACTTCCTGCAGATTGCCGCGCAACGCCAGGTGATCGCGGTAGACCGGCAGCCGCAGGCATGCCTCGAGGACGGTATCGCAACATGCAAGGTCGGCGCCGGTCTCGAAGAGCGGTGCGATGTTCAGGCGACTGAAACGGAACGGACGGAACAGTCCCGCCTCTTTTGCCAGCAGGAGCGGCGCCAACAGATCGCTTGCGCCGCGCGTCATGCTGACGATATAGGTTTCAATCGCTTCGGGGCTGAGTTGATCCAGAATGGCGGCGACAGCGCGGAAGGTGGCGATGACCTCGACCGTATCGGGCGAGTAGTCGAGATGGGCTGGAATGAGGGGACGCGGATTTCCGAGTTCGCGCGACAGCAGATCGATCCGTTCGGTTTCATTGAGCGCGGTGTAGTCGGCACAGACTCCCGCAGCCGCCAGCACCTCAGCGAGCGCAGCGGCATGACGCTCGCTGTGCTGGCGAATGTCGAGCGTGGCCATGTGCAGCCCGAAAATCTCAACCTGACGAATGAGATCGCGCAGAGCGCCGTTGGCGACGACAGCGGCGTTATTCGCGCGCAGGCTTCGATCCATCATGTTCAGATCAGCCAGCAGATCGGCGCTCCTGAAATACGCATCGACTGGCAGCGGATGTGATCGTCCCCAGTCGAGCGGCGCAGTGCGGGCATGGTCGAGGGTGCGCAGCAGTTTCTCGCGAATGTAGGTGCATTTCTGGCGGTAGAGTTCGTAGGGGTTACGGTGCGCCAGGAGAGCGGCGACATCGGGAAACAGCGCAGCGTCACGCGCCAGCGACTCGCGCAGCTCGTCGCTGACCGGCGCCTGCCGTGTGGACTGACCCAAACGATGGCTGAGTTCCTCAATTGAGGCAATATGCCGCTCAATGGCAGCGATGCGCATCATGCGCACCGCCTGAATGGTGACCGTGTGGGTGACATTCGGATTGCCATCGCGGTCTCCTCCCATCCAGGCGCCATAGCGCAGCAGCGGCGGAACGCGCCATTCGTGATCTGGATATGCCGTGCGAAGCGCATATTCCAATTCTCGGTAGATGCGCGGAATGAGGTCGAATAATCCGCTCTCGAAGTAGAACATGCCGTTCTTGACCTCATCGATGACAGTCGGCTTGACAACGCGCACCTCATCGGTCTGCCACAGCGAGACGATCTCTTCATAAACGCGAGCGGCGTTCTCTTCGAGCGCGAAGCCGCGCAGATCGCCGGTTCGCTGGTCGAGCAGCGTTGCCAGTCGACGCACCTTTTCCAACGCGGTGCGACGGCGCGCTTCAGTCGGGTGGGCGGTGAACACCGGCTGGATGCG
>JANWXL010000515.1 GCA_025055265.1 Roseiflexus sp. | reverse complement strand
GTAATCGAAATCGAGCACCACCGCCGGGTCGTAGTTGCCCTCGGCATCGCGGTAGGGGAAGTCGTGGCAGGGCCGATCTTTGGCAGCGACGGTGCGTACCCGGAGCGCGCCAACATCGCTGCGCCCCGGAATCTCCATCTTGTCTAGAATTTCTGACCAAGCGTAGATCGTATCGCCGGCAAAGCTGGGGTTGGTATGGCGACCGCCGTTGATTGCGGCGATGCTGATTGCGTTGGCCAAGCCGTTGAACGAGAGTGAACGGGCCAGACTGATGATATGCCCGCCGTAGACGATCCGCCGCCCAAATCGTCCTTCCTTCTCGACGTGCTGGTTGAAGTGCACCCGCGCCGTGTTTTGGTACAGGCGCGTCGCTTGCATGTGCTCGGCTTCTTCAATCGTGACGCCGTCAACATGGTCGATCTTCTCGCCAACCTCGTAATCTTCCCATAGATACGGGCTGCCGGCACGCGCCAGGTCGTATTGCCCCGGTTGCACACGGTAGGGAACGGTCAGATCGGTCACAGGGACCGACTCAGGCAGCGTCGGTACGACCGTTTCCGGCGCCGGCGCGTCCAGATTGCGTTTGCGCACCATGACCCAGCGCGTGTATTCGAGTACTACTTCGTTACGCTGATTGACACCAACCGAGTGGACATACACGACGCCGGTTTTGCCGTCCTTGTTCTGCCGCAGCCCAATGACCTTCGAGGTGGTCGAGAGAGTGTCGCCGGGGTACACGATCGCGCCAAAGCGCCCGCCGGCATACCCCAGGTTGGCAATTGCGTTGAGCGAAATGTCGGGCACTGTTTTGCCGAACACGATGTGAAACACCAGCAGACTGTCGATCGGCGCACGCTCCAGCCCTAGCGTCTGCGCGAACGGCGTCGAAGACGTCAGCGCAAACCGCGATCCGTAGAGCGAGGTGTAGAGCGCCACGTCCCCCTCGGTAACCGTGCGCGGCGTGGCATGAACGATCTCCTGCCCCAACCGAAAGTCTTCGAAAAAATTGCCGGGATTGGTTTTGCCGCTCATCAGATGCTCCTTATTCATCTGATGCAAAGACGCAAAGGCGCAGAAGATACAGATCACATAAGCGTCATTAGTTCCGCCAGCCCTTTGCGTCTTCGCGCCTTTGCGTCTCAATCATTCAGCAAACCCGTATGCCTTCGCCAGATCGGGATCTTTCTTGGCGATCATGCGGGCAAGATCAACGATCACCTTCGCCTGCTTCCAGGTCGCGTCGTCCTGCATCTTGCCGTCGATCATAGCGACGCCGGAACCATCGGGCATGGCGTCGAGGATGCGTTTGGCGAACAGGACTTCATTGACATCGGGGCTGAAAACACGCTTGGCGATCGGGATCTGGTTCGGCGCCAGCGACCAGGCGCCAGTGCAGCCGAGGAGAAAAGCGTTGCGGAACTGCGCTTCGCAGGCGGCTTCGTCCTTGATGTCGCCGAACGGTCCGTAGAAGGCGCGCAGCCCGTGGGCAACTGCGACATCGACCATGCGCGCAATCGTGTAGTGCCACAGGTCTTGCTGGTAGAAGGGACGATGATCCTGACCCTCCTGCGGGTCGGCAAGAACGCCGTAGAACGGATGCCCGCCGCCAACGCGGGTCGTCTTCATGCCGCGCGACGCCGCCAGGTCCGCCGGTCCCAGGCTAAAGCCGTGCATGCGCGGGCTGGCTCTGGCGATTTCCTCCAGGTTCACCATGCCCTGCGCCGTCTCCAGCAGTGCGTGGATCAGGATCGGCTTCTGAATCTGGTGCTTCGCCTCGAGCAGCGCCAGGTACTGATCAACAAAGTGGATGTCCCAGGGTCCCTCGACCTTGGGGATCATCATCACGTCGAGTTTATTGCCGACGGTGGCGACGATTTCGGCGATGTCGTCGAGGACCCAGGGGCTATTGAGGGCATTGACCCGCACCCAGAGCGCCGTGTCGCCAAAATCAGTATTCCGGGCGACTTCGATGAATCCGGCGCGCGCCGCTTCTTTGGCGTCCATCGGAATGGCGTCTTCCAGGTTGCCGCACAGCACGTCCACCTGCTTCGCCACTTCGGGAATGCGCGCACGAATCTTTTCCACGTGCGGCGGGAAGAAGTGGATCACGCGCTCAGGACGCACCGGCAATTCGCGGATTGGCTGCGGTGCACCAACTGCCAGCGGTTTGTAGAAATGAACCGGGAGTTTCATACTGCCTCCTTACAACTCTTCAGGTCCGGCGACAATCCCTTCATCGTGCAGTCTGCCGACTTCGCCTTCACTCAAGCCGAGCACCTCCAGCAGAATCTCGTCGGTGTGTTCGCCGAGGCGCGGAGCGCGCTGCGCTGGCAACCGCGGCATCCCGCTGAAATCGAGCGGCGAGGCGGGCGCCAGGTATGTGCCGATGCCAGGTTGTTCGATCATGCTGAACATCGGGTTGTCCGTCGAGCAGTCAGGGTCCTGCGCGATGGCTTCACGCACAGTGCGGTATGGACCCCAGGTGACGCGGTGCTGCTCGAAGATGCGACGCACTTCAGCGAAAGTGCGCGCGTGAAACCAGGGTTCCAGCAGGGCTGCGATTTCTCGCCGCGCGCGAAAACGGTCGCCCTCTTCGTTCATATCAAGACCAAGCCGCGCTCCAAGCGCGTTGAAGGCGTCGGTCAGCCCGGTCGCCTTGCCGAGCGCCTGCCATTGCAGGTCGGTCAACCCCACCACCATCACCCGTTTGCCGTCGAGGGTCTCAAAATCGCGCCCAAAAGCGCCGTACAGGTAGTTCCCCTGTCTGGGGCGGTCGGCATCGTTGATCATCACCTCGGCGATCATGCCAAGATGTCCAATCATCGCCAGCCCGACATCCTTCAGCGCCAGTTTGACCAGTTGCCCTTCGCCGGTGCGCCGCCGGTGACGCTCAGCAGCCAGCAGACCCAGCGCGATCATCTGCCCGGTAACGATGTCCCACGCAGGCAGTACGTGATTGACCACCTCCGGCGAAGTAAAGGGACCGGTCATAAATGGCAGCCCCAACTGCGGATTGACGGTGTAATCGACCTCCGAACCGCCATCGCGCCGTCCCAGCAGGTTGACCATAATCAGATCGGCGCGGTGCGCCTTCAGCGCCTCGTAGCTGAGCCAACCGCGCGCCGGGAAGTTGGTGATGAACAACCCCGCCTCATCGCCGGGTGCGCAGATCAGTTGCGTCAACAATTCCTGCCCGCGCGGGTGACGAATATCGACGGCAATCGAACGTTTGCCCTTATTGAGACCAGCCCAGAACAGGCTGTGTTTCCCGTCGAGGGTCACGGGCCAGCGCTTGTAATCAAGCCCGCCGCCGATCGGATCAAAGCGGATGACATCGGCGCCCAACTGCGCGAGAGTCATCCCGCCAAGCGGCGCGGCAACGAACGCGGACCCTTCAACAACCCGCATGCCGCTGAGAATACCGTTCATTGTGCATTTCTCCGATAAGGGATCAGGGAGCAGGGAGTAGGGAATAGGGATTCGGGACTAGATCGCTTGACTCAACCTGTGCCCTTCCCGCCGTCCCACCAGCACCCTTTCCACCTTCAACCTATCCCACGCTCAATGTGCCATATTCAACGGGCAACGGCCACCTTCCTCACTTCAACCCCCTCCCCGCCTGCATTCAAGCCTTTGAGATCAAGGGACGCGCAAACAGGGAGTGAGGACCGTTCCGCAGGCGAGGTTCCATCGCAGCCCCGCTGCGGGCGCCCACCGAGGGGCGCCCCTACACCTGCCCCGCGTGCAACCTTCGCACCTGCATTCAGACCTTTGAAGTCGAGACACACGCAGACCGGGAACAAGGAGCGTTCCGCCAGCGAGGTCCCGTGGCAGACCTTGATCAACGGCAGAGACCTCAAAGGTCAAATACCCTCTCGCCTCTCCCCTCTTGCCTCTCGCCGCTCGCCTCTCCCCTCTCGCCTCCTGGTCAGATCACCCGCCTGGCGCGCAGTTCGCCGATCTGCTCATCGCTCATGCCGAGCACCTCTTTGAGCACTTCTTCGGTATGCTCGCCGAGCCTGGGACCAAGATGTTTGATCCGTCCCGGCGTTTCCGAGAGTTTGGGCACAACGTTCGGCACGATGATCGTTTCGCCGAGATCCTCCACGTCTACGGCGACGAGATTGCGCCGCGCGTGCACCTGGCGATTGCCGAAGATGTCGGCAATATCGTTGAGCGGGGCGGCGGGGGTGGCTGTTGCGTGGCACCGTTCGAGCACTTCGGCGCGGGTGAGCGAACTGCACCAGTCGCGCACAATTTCATTTACATCGTTTGCGTGCTCGAGACGCACCTTCTGCTCACCATAGATGCTCGATGACGCCAGTTCAGGACGGCCCATCGCCTTCGCCAGCCGCGCAAACAATTTGTCGGTTGCACAGGAAATGGCAACCCACTTGCCGTCCTTCGTCTGGAAATGACCGTGGGGGCAGGCAAAATCGTTGTGGTGCGGCCCGTGCCGCTCGCGCACTTTTTTGTACATGCCATAGGCGGGCACCAGTTCATCGCTACAGCGGAAGACTGATTCGTACAGGGCGGCATCAATATACTGACCGCGTCCAGTTTTTTCGCGGTAGCGCAATGCCAGCAACACTCCGATACAACCGTACAACCCGGTCATATAATCGCCGAGCGTCGTCGAACCCGGCGTCACCGGCGTCCCCTTCGGCATGCCAGCCAGATACGAAATGCCGCCGACCGCATGGGCGATGCGGGCAAACCCCGGTCGATCCTTGTATGGTCCCGTCTGCCCATAGCCGGTCACGCGCAGCATGATCAGACCCGGATTGATCTGACTGAGGACGTCCCATCCCAATCCCCACTTTTCCAGCGTGCCGGGGCGAAAGTTTTCGCACAGCACATCGGCTTTTGCGACCAGGTCCTTAAAAATCTGCGCCCCTTCGGGATGTTGCAGGTTGAGGGTCACCGAACGCTTATTGCGCGACTCGCTGAGCCAGGTCAGCGTATCGCCGCGCGCCGTGGGAGTTCCGAAACGACGCAGAGCATCACCGCCGATCGGATGCTCGACCTTCAACACGTCTGCGCCGAATTCGCCGAGCAGCGTGGCGCAGAAAGGCGCAGCGACAACCGTGGCAGCGTCGATCACACGAATGCCCGCCAGCGGCAGATTGTTCTCTTTTCCATCCATTGCAGATCACCTCGCGCTAGATAATCTTTCGATTGCGCAGATTCTTGATCTCCTCCGCCGAGATGTTCAGCAGCTCGCGCAAGACCTCATACGTTGCATTGCCGAGCGGCGGACCAAGATTCGTGATGCGTCCCGGGGTTTCAGAGAGGGTGGGAATAACATTCGGCACAACCACCCCGCCGACGCCTTCCGCCTCGACGCATGCAAGATTGCCGCGCGCCTGAAAATGCTCGTCGTTGAAAATGTCGGCGATGCTGTTCAGCGGACCGATCGGGACTTCTTTTTCGAGGCAGCGGCGCATGACCTCGTCGCGCGTCAGCGAGCCGACCCACTCAATGGTGATTTGATTGACCGTATCACGGGCTGCCAGCCGCTTCCGCTGATCGCCGTACAGTTCAGGCGACGCGAGTTCAGGTCGCTCCATCGCCTCCGCCAGGCGCTCGAACATCTTGTCGGTCGTGCAGGCGATAGCGACCCACTTGTCGTCCTTGGTACGGAAGTGACCGTGAGGCACAGCGATGAAGCTTCCCGATCCTTCGCGCTCGCGGATCTTGCCGAACAGACCGTAGGCGGGCGCGATTTCATCGAGCACCCGAAACACCGCTTCGTAGATAGCCACATCGATCACCTGTCCCTGCCCGGTCTTCTCCTTGTGCCGCAGAGCGATCAGAATGCCGATTGCGCCGAACAGACTTGCGATGTAGTCGCCGAGCGGCGCCGTACCCGGCAGCACCGGCGTCTCGCCGGGGAACCCCGCCAGATACGAAAGCCCGCCAAACGCATGCGCAATGTGCGCAAAACCGGACCGCCGACGGTACGGACCGGTCTGACCGTATCCCGACACGCGCAGCATTACCAGACCCGGATTGGCGGCGCGCAGAACGGGCCATCCCAATCCCCACTCTTCCATCGTGCCAGGGCGAAAGTTCTCGACCAGCACATCCGACTTCGCCACCAGTTTGAGGAACAGTTCAACCCCTTCCCTCTGCCGCAGGTCGATAGTTACTGATTTGCGATTGCGCGCTTCACTGAGCCATGCGAGGGTTGCGTCGTGGCGAACGGTGGGAGTGCCGAAACGTCGCATCGGATCGCCGCCAATCGGATGTTCAACCTTCAACACCTCAGCGCCGAACTCTCCCAGGATCGAAGCGGCATACGGACCGGCAAGAAAATTGCCAACGTCGATCACCCGAATGCCACTGAGCGGCAGGCGGTCGTGCTCAGAGAGTCGATCTGGAAATGGCATTGGCGCTGCATAAGCGCCACCGCTGCTGATTGGAGGCGCCGCAGGCTGGTCAGGGAGTGATGCAACTGCTTCGTTCATTGAAGTGTCCCCCTCGCTGACCGCCTCGGACGGCGCTTGATCCGACGCCTCCTCGGGAGTCGACGCCGGAGCGTCAGTCTGCTCCGTTGCAACTGCCGCCTGACTCGCTGCTTTTGCCGAACGCGCCCCTTTTGTCATTTTCCTTCCTCCCATACACCCTCAGAACTGCGAGATACAAACAGATACTCCACCAGCGACGCCTGCTTCCACGCGCGATATTGTGATCGGTCTTCAAATGCGCAGAATGCTGCCGGGAAGATCTGTGCCGAATGCGGGGATGTGCATGCAAGATACGGAGAATAGTGTATCATATGAGTAAAATATTGGTAACTACCAGTCTACGATTGTCAACCAGAGGAACGGGAGGGCGTTGAACGTTGAATGTTACATGTGCGTGGGAAGGTTGAAGGCAGGAAAGGAGCAGGTTACGGGCGGGAAGGTAGAGGGTGCGACGGTTGAACATTCAACGTCCTAACCCCTAACCCTTAACCCCTAACCCCTAGAAGAAGGAGGACAGGGATGACCTCAGAAGACCTGACAGCCTGGATTGGTCGGACAGAGCGCGTCGAGGACGACATCAGCCCGGCGCAGGCGGCAGCGGCGGCAGCGACGCTCGAACCACCCCCGCCATTTCCCACGAAAGGCTCGGCGCTTCCACCGTTGTGGCACTGGTTCTACTTCCTGCCGCGCGCCCCGCAGTCTCAGCTCGGCATCGACGGTCATCCACAGCGCGGCGGCTTCATGCCCCCCATTCCCTATCCGCGTCGCATGTTCGCTGGCGCACGCATCCGCTTCCACCGTCCGCTCATCATTGGTCAGCCTGCCCGCCGCGAGGGGGTCATCCGCAACATCACCCAGAAATCGGGGCGCAGCGGTCAGCTTGCATTCGTTACCGTCGGCTACAGCATCTACCAGGACGATACGCTCTGCATCGAAGAAGAGCAGGACATCGTCTACCGTGAACCAGGCGCGCCCGTGCCTGCGCCTGTGCCGATTGACCTCCCGCCGCCGCCATCGGGCGCCTGGGTACGCACCGTGACCCCTGATACCCGCCTGCTCTTTCGCTTCTCTGCGATCACCTTCAATGCCCACCGCATCCATTACGACCGCCCCTACGCAAAGCACGAAGAAGGGTACCCAGGTCTGGTCGTCCACGGTCCGCTCACTGCCGTGTTGCTCATGGAACTGGCACGCCACAATGTCAATCGTCCAATCATCGGATTCAGTTTCCGCGGCCAGGCGCCGCTGTTCGACCTGGCGCCATTCCGGTTGATCGCCGTGCCCGCCGGAGATCGCGTCGAACTCGAAGCGCAGGGACCCGACGGCGTCACCGCCCTCAGCGCCATGGCGGAACTGGGGTAGGTCGAACGTGGGACGGTTGAATATTGAAGGTGGGGATGTTTTCGACCTTTGAGGTCTCTGCTGCCGAGCCGCCTGCAATTGAACCTCGCCAGCGGAACGGTTCCTGATCCCTGTTTGCACACGTCCCGACCTTAAAGGTCTGAGTCCAGGCGGGAAGGTTGCAGGTGCGGAGGTGAGAAGGTTGCGGGTGGGACGGGGACAGGTGGCATCAAGCGATCCAACCCCTAACCCCTAACCCTTAACCCCTAACCCTTGACCCTTAAATCCCTACCATGGACCTCGATGAAGAAACCAAAGCCGAATTGATCAAAACCGCCCAATCGCTGAAAGGCAGCGAGCGCCGGATCTTTATGGCGCGCACTGTCAGGGCATTGGGTCCTGGCGGGCAGCGCCTCGCCGAACGCGAACTCGGCTGGAACCGCGCTACCATCCGCAAGGGTATGCGCGAACTGGAGAGCGGTCTGACCTGTATTGACGCTCCTCACCTTCGAGGGCGCAAGCCGGTCGAGGCGCGCCTGCCCAATCTGCTGAACGACATCCGCGAGGTGGTGGAAGCCTGGCGACGCAAGCACGCCGAATGCCGCAGCGATGCCAGAGCCCCCTGCATGAGCGTCGAAGAAGTACGCAGCGCCCTGATCGAACAGAAAGGGTACAATCCCGACGACCTCCCCTCGATCCAGACCCTCGCCGCTCGTCTGCGCGCTCTCGGGTATCGTCCGCGCCGCTCAATGCGCCACCTGCACCGCAGGCGTCGTCAACGATAATCTGGGATGCTCAAAAAGTATAAACTCCATCAAATCACAATTTTCCGTGGCAATTTTTCCACACATCATCTCGACAACTTCTGTTACACTCTCAACCACAACGATATACCCCTTCTCTGCAAATCTCGAGAAATGATACAAGTCCATATCAATGACGAGGAGATTGCAGCGACGCTCCGCTGCGATCAGGCAATCGTTTTCGACGAGTAGAATGGCGACCGCACCCTGTCCGATGTCCTACACCGCGGGTATGCGAGAGGGAATGTGCCAGAAGGTTGACGCTTGTCCAACGCTTCGCTGCAAGGTATGCGTTCCTGAACGAAACATCTGACGCTTTGGGCGAGGCGCTGTGAGTCGATCGGTCCCTGCTCTGCGTCGTGTTGCGAAACGTGCGGATCGTCACCCGTCGCTTACGACTCGTTTCAGGTGCGAAAGCGCTCTTATCGTGCCAGATACCGCCGTAGGTGCACGATTGGGGTCTGTTATCGCTTTCTGATCCACATCCCTGTTCCATTTCTTGCTATCCGATGATACGTAAGGGAGGTTCTTCGTATGGAAGCGGAAATGCGCGCCTTTGTCGACTCATTGCGCAAGAACATCACTGCCGAAGATGTGGTCAATCTCGAAGCGTGTATGGACTGTAAGATGTGCGGTGAAGCCTGCGCGTGGTATCTGGTCACCGGCGACGAAAAACTCCACCCCACCCATAAAACCGGGCTGATACGCCAGATCTACCAGCGCTACATGACGATCGAGGGGCAGATTGGCGGCGCTCTCGGATTGGTTCCCACCCCGACCGTCGATGATCTGAAGGAAAACATGCGCTACTTCTGGGCGTGCACGGCGTGCGGACGTTGCACGCTCGCCTGTCCGGCGGGCATCAGCACGCGACGCATCGTGCGTCTCGCGCGCGCCGCCTACACCGACTCCGGGTTGAGCCACGCTAATCCGACCATCAAATCGATCATCGACAACACCGAACGCTACCGCCACAGTTTCGGTCTGACCATCCCGCAGGTCATCGGACGGGTTGGTCTGTTCCTGCGCAGCGAAGGGATCGAAGTGCCGGTTGAGGTGCATGGCGCCGAGTTGCTCTTTGTTTGCCCGGCAGCCGGCAACACCAAAATCCCCGATTACGGCATCAAACTGGTCAAAATCCTGAATGCCGCCGGGGTCAGTTACACCGTCTCGCCGCGTGTGGTTGACACCGGCACCGAGATCGACCACATCGCCGTTCACCACAACCTCTCGAAGCAGATGCTGGAGGAGTGGGAACAGGAGGCGGATCGGCTCGGCGTCAAGAAGATCCTGCTGGTCGAATGCGGCTGCGACGCGCGCACGCTCTACGCCGAAGCGTCGGAGGTCCTCGGACGACCCTTCCGCTACCCGATCGTGAGCGTCGATACGCTGATGCTCGACCTGATCCGGGAGGGACGGCTGCCAATCGAAAAGACCAGCCTGAAAGTCACATTGCACGATCCGTGCTATGTCACCCGCCTCTCCGGGTTGGGAGACGTGCCCCGCGACCTGCTGAACCTTGTGACTGACAACTTTATCGAAATGACCCCCAATCGCGAATACAACTACTGTTGCAACGGCGGCGCTGGCGGCATGCGTCTGCCCGAAAACACCGACCTGCGACGCAAGATTTCGGTGCTGAAAGCGAATCAGATCCGTGCGACCGGCGCTGAGTACGTCACCTCGCCGTGCGTCGTCTGCATGCTGTCGCTGGAAGACACCTGCCGCACCTACGGGCTGGCGCAACCCGGCGAGCGCATGGCGCTGGTGTTGTTCGAGGTCGTCTATGAAGCCATGGAACCAGCGCTGGCGAAGCGCGGCGAACTGGACCGCATGTACGTTCCAGCCGAATTGCGCAACCGTGACCCCGACTTCTTCCTGGAACACAGCATCGAAGGGCGGATGGCGGCGCTGATGCAGATGCCGGAGTTCCCGGCGCTGCTCGACTGGCTGGAGCGCGATGAGATCGTGCAGCGCTTCGCCAAAGATCATCCGCAGGTGCACGATCATCTGCGCGCGTTGCGCGATATGACAACGCTGACTATGCCAGCGCTGCGGACGCGAGCGATGGCGGGGCAGTTTTGAGAAAATAATCTGGCATCGCCCGGTCCAGCCTGCGCGGGCGGGCTTGGCGACTATCGCTCGCGGCTTGTGGAGTTAATGATCCGGTATCGCCCGTCCAGCCAGCCCAGGCGGGCTTCGCAACCATAGCCCACGACTTTAGGCGCCGGGCGAGCGGGCGAATAGCGGAATATGTATTCAAACTCCATCAACCGCCAGGCGGACGAGCGGATAGCGGAACAGGCGTTCACAAAGCATCAACTGCCGGGTGAGCAGGCGCGTAGCGGAATAGATTTTCAAAGTCCATCAGCCGACAGGCGGGTTTCCAAAAAAGGAGGTGGACCATGATCCTCATCGACATATTGAACATCGTCGCGCCGATTGCAGTGGCCGTTCTTCTGATCGGCGTCGGAGTGCGGTTGGGGCGGTTTGCGTGGGCGTTGGTGACGCGACGGCGCTTCCGCGGCGTGTCGCCGACCTTCGAGCGTGCACCGCGTCGGTTGGGGTTCTTCGAGGCGCTGCACGCCGTGCTGTTCGGTCCGATCAAACATTTCTACAAACGCGCCAACCCGACCTGGGGGCGCGGCTATCTCTACTACCACATCGCTATCATTACTGAGGTCACTGGCTACACCATTTCGGCGCTCATCGTCTTTGCGCACGTCCTGTTCGGCAAGCCAGTGCCGGACGTGGCGCTGCACGTCGAAGAAAGCTTCAACTACACGCCTGCCAACCTGCTGGCGCTTATCTTCGGCAACGGCGAGTCGCTACAGTCACACTTCCTGTTCGGCGCTGCCGCGCCCTATTTTGTGGGCATCACCTGGATCGCCGTCGGTTTCGCCGTCGTCGGCAACCTGCATCTGATGGCAACATTGCTGCGAAAGCGGAGCGGCGCAGTGGTAGGAGACATTGACCACGCAGCGCAGGGCATCCGCACGCCAGGGCATCTCCCGTGGGATCGGCTTCTGGTGCGCAGCATCATCTTCTGCATCATCTGGACCGAACTGTTCGCGCGGTTGAACCTGATGCACGGCATCGTCTACGTCCATGCGCTGCTGGGGCTGGCGCTCTTCACTCTGCTGCCATTCACCTATCTGTTCCATATCATCTACAATTTCATCGCCGTCTACTATGCTGTCCAGCGTCGCATGGCGCGCACAATCGCATAAACTGTAGAAGAGCGGTTAACTTGCATCTCCGCCAGGAAACGTGTATAGTACGAACAGCGCGTTGTGGCGCTGTTCTCCGCGTGTATCCTGATCCATCTCCATGACGATGATCGTCACCGGCGATGGCTGATGAGGTCAAGGAGGCGTCCTTGAGTATCAGAAGCGCCGATCTACTCTTTACACCGATTCCTGAGCGGATCGCCCGTCTCCGCGAGCTGGCGTACAACCTGTGGTGGAGCTGGCATCCAGAAGCGCAGGATCTCTATCGCCACATCGACGCTGACCTGTGGGAGGAGGATTATCACAATCCGGTCGATTTCCTGCGCGATGTGCGCCAGCGCAAACTCGAGGCCGCCGCCGCCGATCCGGCGTACCTGGCTGAGTATGATCGGGTGATGGCGGCGTTCGACCGGTACATGGCGGCTGAGGACACCTGGTACCGTCGCACTTTCGGCAACGGCAACGGCAACGACGTGATGATCGCCTATTTCTCGGCGGAGTTCGGTCTTCACGAGTCGTTGCCGATCTATTCGGGCGGTCTCGGCATCCTGGCAGGCGACCATGTGAAAGAGGCGAGCGATCTAGGGTTGCCGTTCGTTGCTGTCGGCTTCATCTATCCGCAAGGATACTTCCGGCAGCGATTGGACGCGAGCGGATGGCAGGAGGCGATCTATTCCAAGCTCAACTTTGCCGACATTGCCGCCACGCAGGCGTTGACTGCCGACGGCCGTGAGGTGGTGGTTGAGGTCGATCTGCCTGGTCGAACAATTTACGCCAAGGTCTACCGCATCCAGGTCGGGCGAGTGTCGCTCTACCTGATGGATACGGATATACATCCGAACAGTCCGCAGGACCGCGAACTGTCGGCGCGTCTGTACGGCGGCGATCAGGAAATGCGCATCGCACAGGAAATCGTGCTGGGCATCGGCGGAGTGCGCGCGCTGCGCCAGCTTGGCATTCAGCCAAACGTCTGGCACATGAACGAAGGGCACTCCGCCTTCCTGGTGCTCGAACTGGTGCGCGAGAAAGTAGCGCAGGGCATGCCGTTCGACGAGGCGTGGCGCGAGGTGCGCGCGCAATCGGTCTTCACCACGCACACGCCGGTGCCAGCGGGCAATGATGCCTTCCCACTCCACTTGATGGAGAAGTACTTCAGTCATTTCTGGCCCCAACTCGGGTTGACGCGGGAGCAATTCTTCGATCTTGCGCTGCAACACCAGCACTGGGGACCAACGTTCGCAATGACCGTGCTGGCGCTGAAGGGGTCGCACGCGCACAACGGCGTGAGCAAACTGCACGGTCACGTGGCGCGTGGCATGTGGCACTGGCTCTACCCCGGAACATCGCAAGACGAGGTGCCGATCACGTCAGTCACCAACGGCGTGCATAGCAGCACATGGCTGGCGCCGGCGATGCGCCGCCTGTACGACGAGGCGCTCGGGCCCGATTGGGAAGAGGATCTCGACAACGTCGCACTCTGGGCAAAGGTGCGGGATATTCCTGATGAGCGGTTATGGGAGACGCGACAGGCGCTGAAGCGCGACCTTGTCGCAATCGCGCGCGAGCGTGTGCGCCAGCGTCACCTGCGGCTGGGATCACCGCCGCAGATCTGGCCCGTGCTCGACGAAAAGATTCTCACCATTGGCTTTGCGCGTCGCTTTGCCACCTACAAGCGCGCCACGTTGCTGTTCCGCGAGCCGGAGCGACTCAAGGCGCTGCTCAACCACAGCGACCGACCGGTGCAGATTATTTTCGCCGGCAAGGCGCACCCGGCTGACGATCCGGGGAAACAGTTCATTCAACACGTCTATCAACTGTCGCAGCAACCTGGATTCCTGGGACGCATTCTCTTCCTGGAAGAGTACGACATGGCGCTGGCCCGCGCACTGGTTCAGGGGGTCGACGTCTGGCTCAACACGCCGCGCCGTCCGTATGAGGCGAGCGGCACCAGCGGCCAGAAGGCGGGATTGAACGGCGTCGTCAACGTCAGCATCCTCGACGGCTGGTGGCCCGAAGCGTACAACGGCAGAAACGGCTGGGCAATCGGCGAAGAGCGTGAATACAGTAATCAAGACGAACAGGACTGGAATGACGCCCAGCATCTCTACCGCATTCTGGAGCGGGAGGTCATTCCAACGTATTATGACCGCGGACCCGATGGCATCCCGCATCGGTGGCTGGCGATCTGCAAAGAGTCGATTGCCACGATTGCGCCAGTGTTCAGCACCCGCCGCATGGTCAAGGAGTATGTCACCCGTTTGTACCTGCCCGTAGCAGAGATGCAGGCATAGTAGGGGCACGGCGCCGCTGTGCCCCCACACCCCGCCGCCGCACCCGCAACGCACAGATAGGGGCACGGCGCTGCCGTGCCCCCCGCCGCCGCACCCGCAACGCACAGGTAGGGGCACGGCGCCGCCGTGCCCCCCGCCGCCGCACCCGCGACGCACAGGTAGGGGCACGGCGCCGCCGTGCCCCCACACCCCGCCGCCGCGCCCGCAACGCACAGGTAGGGGCACGGCGCTGCCGTGCCTACCGCCGCCGCACCCGCAACGCACAGGTAGGGGCACGGCGCTGCCGTGCCCACCGCCGCCGCGCCCACCCACATCCCGCCGCCGCACCCACAGAAAAAGGGCGAGGCATCGCCTCGCCCCGACCATTGGTTACATCAGAATATCAATCAACCCTGCCCCAACCGACGCTTCAACTCCTCAAACTCTGCTTCAACCGCAGTGTCGCGCTCCAGGTTGCGGAACTTGTTCTCCAGCGTATCGCCTTCGAGCTTCGCCATCGCCTCAGCCCGATCAAGGCGCTCATCAACACGGCTTTCCAGTTGATCGAGCTTGTCCATTGCCGTAATACGCGTCGCCTGGCGCACCGTGCGCTGGATCGACTCCTGCGTCTGCGCACGGTTCTTCTTGGCGATAATCAGATCGCGCTTCGCCTGCACCTCGGCAATGCGGGTCTGCAACTGCACCAGCGCCTGCTCCAGTTGCTCGACCTGCTGCTCCTGCGCGTCGGACTGATCGCGGTACTGCTCGTACAGCTTCTGCGCCTGCACTTTGCGCGCCAGGGCAGCCTTTGCCAGCGCCTCGTCGCCAGCCCGCAACGCCGCTTCCGCCTTGCGGTCCCAGCTTTCAGTTTCTGCCAGATACTGCGCTTCCATGCGGTTGAGCCGCGCCAGGTCCGCCATTGCCGCCGCCACGTTGGTCTTGACCTCGTACTCCTGGTTGTGCAACTGCCGCAGATACTCGTTCGCCATTTTCTCAGGATCTTCCGCGTTGTCGAGCAGAGCATTGATATTGGCGCTCAGGATGTCGCGGATGCGGACGAAGATCGACATGTCTCCAGCCTCCTTAAGGTCGCTCCTCTTTCACTACGACGCATGCGCCTTTGCTGTCCCGGCGGAAGCAGGCGTGTCGCCCACTCATTCTAGCACAGCGCAAAGGCGTTGTACACTCCCATATACGTCGTTGATTCGGTAAGGTTTCACAGGTATAATCGTAACCGGCAGGCAGCCGCACGACCTGCGAATGTCCAAAGGTTGCTATGGCTGCATTGTCGGAGTCATCTTTCATTCGCCGTTTCGCTCCCCGCATCGGGCTGATGATTGCCGCCCTGGCGACGCTCGCCTGGATGCAGCGCCCCGACGGACGGTTGCATGTTTTCTTTCCGGCGCTGAAGGGAGACATTGCGCTGGTGCAGACTCCAGGCGGCAGATACCTGCTGATTGACGGCGGCGCCGACCCGGACGCGCTGGTGACGGCACTGGGAAGGCGTCTGCCGTTCTGGCAACGTGAACTGACGCTGGTCATCGTGACCTCATTCGATGGGCAACGCCTGCCAGGGCAGGTGGCGGCCCTGGAACGCTACCGGGCGCAACGGGCGCTGGCGCCGCCGGGCGTCGCATCGAATGCCACGCTGGATGCGTGGCGACAGGCGCTGGCATATAACGCGACGCCAGTGCACACACTGCGCACCGGGCAACGCCTGGAGATCGATGGCGTGACGCTGCGCGTGCTGGATTGCAACGATCAGGGAGCGCTCCTGCGCTTGGAGTACGGTGCAACCAGCGTGGTTTTCGCGCACACCGCCTCGTCCGATATGCTCGAACGCCAGGCGGATCGCCGCGCTTCGCTGCTCGTCTACCCCTGGCAGCGTAACCCGCACACCCTGCTGGTCGAGTCGCTGCATCCTGCAGCGATCGTGTATAGCGACGGCCACCAGACGCGGCACGTGCCACAACAAACCTACCACGAACGCGCCATCGGCGGTGCGCGCCTGTACCACGAACGGGTGGACGGCGACATCGATTGGGTGAGCGACGGACGCCGCGCGTGGGTGGTGACGTCGGTGCAGACAGGGCGATAGA
The DNA here is from genome assembly GCA_025055265.1 of Roseiflexus sp. Classification (GTDB taxonomy): domain Bacteria; phylum Chloroflexota; class Chloroflexia; order Chloroflexales; family Roseiflexaceae; genus Roseiflexus. The sequence goes on along the minus strand of JANWXL010000515.1, from coordinate 621 downwards.
CGGCTCAGGACAGAGCCGCTGCACCTCCAGCAACGCGCAGGTGCGAGTGTCGCAAGACTTGCTGAAATGATAGCCAGCGTGCAGAGCGCAATCCGCATGTATCCGTCTCAACCCGTGCGAATCCGTGTTCCATTCATGCGTAGAGAGCAATCAACTTGAACCCAACGCCAGATCAGACAAACGCTCCAGCCCTGCTCTGGTTTTTGGACAGCAACAGGTCTGAGTCGGCGTGTGATATAATCAGAACGCCAGTTCGTTGAATCACAGGAGCGCAGCCATGATCGACGACCCTCCACGCATTCCTGTCCAGATCGATCGATTGCCGAAAGATTTACAGAAAATGTTTCGTGACTTATACTTAATGAGTTGAAAAGTATCACAATTGCCGCTGTGCCAAATGGAATACTCCAGGATCGATATAATCCCAACTCTGAAAAAACTATCTGGCTCGCCGGGCGCAATGCGCCTTCTCTCGGCGAGGAGTTTCGTGTACGGTTGAGTTTCGCGCGTTTGAAACAGAAAGCGTCCTGGCGCGTTCAGGAAATCCCAATGCTGTCTGACGAGTTTAGTTGGAGTTCTTAATAAGCGCTTTTTATCCTTCATGACCGCTTGTGACTCCAC
>JANWXL010000425.1 GCA_025055265.1 Roseiflexus sp. | reverse complement strand
GATGCTGCATGGTTTTCTCCTTTCGCTCCTGATAGGTATTACGCAGGACTGGGAGAGATGTTGCAGCGCAGCACGTCACTGTGATAACCCAAAGAACGGTTGGGCGCGCAGCGGAGGCCTCAGCTCATCGCTCTGCCCCGGGATGTGAATGAGCGTTACGTCAATGTCGGGATGGCGTTGCCGGAATTCAGCGACAAGGCGCTCATACGCGGCTTTTTCGGCGGCATCGCCGGACACCATCAACGAAATCGCGCTGGTCGCTGCAGGCGTTTCTGTCAGCGGCGCGCAGGCGACCAGAGTGACGGCGAGCAGAAGTCGCGCGCCTTCCGAGCTGCGAGCTAAAGCCCTTGCTCAGGACGCGGAAGCCCCAGAGGGGCTTTTATGACCTCAGCCAGGGCTTATGTCTTTGAGAAAATAATTCGGTATCGCCCGGTCTGGCCCGCGCAGGCGGGCTTCGCTTTCCGTAGCCCGCAGCTTCAGTCGCTGGGCGGGTAGGCGGATAGCGGAATAATTATTGCCTGCCTTGCGCCCCGCGTATCTGTGGCAGCGGACTGCAATGCCCCTACGCGCCATTACGCATAACCTTTCCCCTCGCAACCCTGCAACCTGGCAACCCTACCCGCCTGCCGCCCCCTCGACCTTTGCCGCTTGCCTTGCGTTGCGCGTCCGCGGTAGTGCACTGCAACGCTTCTGCACGCCATCGTGCGCAACCTTCGCACCTGCACCCTGCAACCTGGTCATCCCCTCGCGCCCCTCGCCGCTCGCCACTCACCTCTTGCCTCTTACCTCTATGCCTCAACCGCATTCTGTTCAAGCGGCAGCGGACGCTGATCGCCTTCGCGGAAGGTCTTCGCTGCGGCAGCGATGAAGTCGCGGAACAGGGGATGCGGTCGGTCGGGGCGCGACTGGAACTCCGGATGAAACTGAGTGCCGACGTACCACGGATGGTCACGCAATTCGATGATCTCGACCAGGCGACCGTCGGGCGATTGCCCGCTGACAACCAGACCTGCCGACTCGAACAATCGACGGTATTTGTTGTTGAACTCGAAGCGGTGGCGATGACGCTCGACCACCAGATCGACGCCATATGCGGCGTAAGCGCGCGTGCCAGGAGTCAGTCGGCAGGGATACCCGCCGAGGCGCATCGTGCCGCCCTTGTCGGTAATGTCCAGTTGCTCCGGCATGAAATCGATCACCGGGTGCGGCGTGTGTGGATCGAATTCGGTGCTGTTGGCGCGACTCTCCGGTCCCATCACGTGGCGCGCGAATGAGATAGTAGCCACCTGCATTCCCAGGCAGAGCCCAAGGTACGGAACACTGTTGTCGCGCGCGTATCCAGCAGCGGCGATCTTTCCCTCGATGCCGCGGTCGCCGAAGCCGCCAGGCACGACGATGCCGTAGACGTCGTGGAGGAACGGCTCGCATCCTTCCTCTTCAATCTGTTCAGATGAAATCCAGCGGATATCGACATCGACCCCCTGGTGCAGTCCGGCGTGTCGCAGCGCTTCAACGACGCTGATGTAGGCATCGTGGAGTGCGATGTATTTTCCGACCAGCGCGATGGCAAGTTTGCGCTTGGGCGCCTTGATGCGCGCCACGAGATCGCGCCAGTCGTCGAGGTCCGGCTCGTGCATGCCGAGCCCCAGACGCTGGGTCAGGTAATTGCCGAGACCGGCTTCTTCCAGCACTAGCGGAACTTCATAGATTGACTCGACCGTATGCAACGGCACAACCGCTTCGACATCGACATCGGCGAAGAGCGCAATCTTGTCGCGGATCTCATCGGTAATCGGATAGTCGGAGCGGCACACAATCACATCCGCTGTAATGCCGACGCGCCGCAGTTCCATGACCGAGTGCTGCGTCGGTTTGGTTTTGACTTCGCCGGTGGCGCCGATGTGCGGCAGCAGGGTGACGTGGATGTATAGCACGTTATCACGCCCGACATCCTTGCGCATCTGGCGGATAGCTTCCAGGAACGGCAGTCCTTCAATGTCGCCGACGGTTCCGCCGATCTCGACGATCACGACATCGGCCCCTGTCTGGCGAGCAACAGATGCAATGCGGGATTTGATCTCATTCGTGATGTGCGGAATGACCTGGATGGTGCCGCCGAGATAGTCGCCCCGACGTTCTTTTTGAATGACCGCCGAGTAGATCTGTCCGGTCGTCACATTGCTGAGGCGGGTCAGGTTTACATCGATGAACCGCTCATAATGCCCGAGGTCCAGGTCGGTTTCGGCGCCATCTTCAGTAACGAACACTTCGCCGTGCTGATAGGGCGACATCGTTCCGGGATCGACGTTAATGTAGGGATCGAGTTTCTGGACCGACACGCGCAATCCGCGCGCCTTCAGCAAGCGCCCGATTGATGCGACGGTGATACCTTTGCCGACGGATGAAGCAACCCCGCCGGTTACGAAAATATACTTTGCCATGAACCTGCTGCTCCCGACTCTGACTGTCCTTTTGGTTTATAAAACGGCAGTTCTGCAAGAAATAGATTGAGGGGAAGGCAATCCCGCCTTCCCCTCGAGAGAC
>JANWXL010000393.1 GCA_025055265.1 Roseiflexus sp. | reverse complement strand
CGTTGCGCAGTGCGTCATGGAGCGGTATAGTAAAAAGGAACTGTGATCGCTCACAGGGAGACTGTCATGACGCGCAACACACTTGCTACATCCGCTGCGACAATCTATGCTCAGGCCGGTCCTCTCACCGACCTGTCAATGTATCGCGCTCACCTGGTCTGCCTTCCCGCGAGCATTGCCGATCTCTGTCGGGTGACTCAGGGAGTGCTGACTCACGTGTTCTGGCAAGGAACAAAAGATACGCCAGTTGATGAAAAATGCAGACGCGCCATGTCCGCGCGACCTGCCGCAGCAAAGCTGGCGGCTATTCTGGCGCTCGATGACCGCCCGATCACTATCGCGCGTCCGCCAGAGCGACGCCTGCCAGCGACATCACGTGACTACAGCCTGCTTCTGACGGCGTTGCTTCGCTATCAGGGCATCCCGGCGCGATCCCGTTGCGGCTTTGCAACCTATCTCGCGCCGCAACGCTACGAAGAGCACTGGCTGGTCGAATGTTGGAATATTGATGAAGGTCGCTGGGTTCTGGTCGACCCGCACATCGACGAGGCTCAACGCGCGGCGCTCAACATCTCGTTCGATCCGCTCGATGTCCCGCGGGTGCGGTTCCTGAGCAGCGGCGCCGCCTGGCAACGCTGCCGGTCGGGGATGCTTGAGCCCACGCTCTTCGGCAATCTCGAAGACCGGGGTATGCACGCCATTCGCTGCACCCTGATCCGCGATCTGGCGGCGCTCAACCGCGTCGAGATGCAACCGTGGGAGCGCTGGGGGCTCATGATCCCGCCGGACGAGATGTTGAGCGATGCTGACATAGCGCTGCTCGATACCGTGGCGCACACCACCGTCGGCGCCGTGGCGACTCTCTCCGCCGATGCGGTTGAGGCGATCTATGCCTCGGATCCCCGGCTTCGCCCGCCCACGATCGGAGATGATTGAGCGTGACAACTTGTGGTTGGCGTGGGCTTCGACAGGCTTAGCCCACGTCTGCCATCAGGCGCCGACATAGTGAGCAGTGCTATCGCGCGGGAGGGCGCCAGAGGTTATCCGGTAGCGCGCAGGCCAGCCGCGATAGCGTTGATCAGCACCAGGAGCAGGCGGAGTTGCTCTTCGCCTGCTTCCGGGTCAAGATCGCGCACCGCGCGCCAGGATCGCAGTCGCATGATCTGCTCGCGGTGCAGCGAATACAACCCTTCGCGCCGCAGTTCGAGCTGGCGGGCGATATATGGGCGTTTCTCTTCGAGCTTTCCGCCATACACTGCTTCAAGCATTGCGCGGGTGCGCGCAAACTCCTCAAGAATGGTATCGAGAATGACCGTGCGAGTCACGGGGTCGTGCACTAACTCTGCATATGCGCGCATAATATGCTCATCGGCATTCATCACGCTCGTGGCTGCGTTCCCGATGAGGTAATGCAATGGCGCCCATTCGCGCATTTCGGCGCAGAGCACGTCGAAGAGCGCCGGATCCTCCGCCTGCACCATCGCCAGCCCGCTGCCGATGCCGTACCAGCCGGACAGATAAAAGCGCGCCTGGTTCCAGCTAAATACCCACGGAATGGCGCGCAGGTCAGCCAGTGATTGCGCACCGGTGCGCCGCGCCGGGCGCGAGCCGATCCGACTTGCCTCGATCGCGTCGATTGGCGTCGCCTCGCGGAAGAACGGAATGAAGCGCTCATGATCCACCAGTGCACGATACGCGCGCTGACTGTGCCGGGCAAGCAGGTCGAGCGCTGTCGTCAGATGCTGCGGTCTGGGCGTGTACGGACGAAGCGTGGCGCCGGTGACGCCTGCCAGCAGGAGTTCAAAATTGTAGACCGCACTGATGCGATTGGCGTATTTCTGAGAAATAGTTTCACCCTGCTCGGTCATGCGCAGGTCGCCTGCCAATGCTTCGACTGGCAATGCCCTGATGAAGCGCCCCGTCGGTCCAGCGCCGCGACTCAGGGTCCCGCCGCGACCGTGAAAGAAGCGGATGCGCACTCCTGCCGCCCGTCCCTCAGCGGCGAGCGCCTGCTGCGCCTTCTGTAACGCCCACAGGCTTGCGCCTATGCCGCCATCCTTATTGCTGTCGCTATACCCGATCATCACCTGCTGCACCCGTTCCGCTGACCCGCGTTGATGCCGTTGCCACTCCAGGCTGCGCTGCACAATCGGGTGCGCCAGATAATCGCGCAGGATCGTCGGGCTGCGCTCCAGGTCGTCAATTGTCTCGAAGAGCGGCACAATCGGCAGCGGGCAGACGGGACCCTCCGGCGTGCTGACGAGCAATCCGGTTTCACGGGCGAAAAGGAACACAACCAGCAGATCGGACAGATTGCGCGTCATACTGACGATCAGCGCCCCCAACCCATCGGCGCCATAATTGTGGATGTGCTCAACCAGCACCCGGTAGCAACTCAACACCGCCTCTGCTTCCGGTCCGACCGGCATCCCCATTCTGGTGAAGGGGCGCGGCGACTCCAGTTCGGCCTCGATCAGCGCCATCCGTCGGTCTTCGTCCCACGAAGGATAATCGCCTCCATCGATGCCAGCGGCGGTAAGCAGTTGCGCGAGCGCCCGGTCGTGAAACGCGCTGTTCTGCCGGATGTCGAGCACCGCCAGATGAAAGCCGAAGGTGCGAACGCTGCGGATCAGCGGTCGCACGTCGGCTCGCGCCAACCGCGTCGCGCCGACGGCAACCAGCGCCTCATCGAGCAGGCGCAGGTCGGCGATAAGTTCGGCAGCGCGCGCATAGCGGCCGGGGGCAGGCGCCCCGACCGGGTCTGGCAAACGCGCCATAATGAGATTCACCATCTGACGCCAGGGTTCGTGCGGGTTGCGATCCAGCGCACGCTGTCCGGCTTCTCCCAGCATGCTGGCATAGCAGTGCAATGCGTTGATCAAAAAGTCGGGCGGGGTCTGGAGCAGGCTGGAGAGACTCAGACGCCGCACCAGCGTGGTTAACTGATCGCGTAAGAGGTCGAGCGCATGCGAACGCAGTTCGAGCAACGCCATGCGTGTGACGTCGGCAGTCACCAGCGGATGCCCGTCACGATCGCCGCCAACCCACGTCCCAAAGGTAATCCTCGGCAGAGCATCAGGGTCATCGAGCAATGCCGGATCATTGCCGACCGCTTCCCACATCTGCCGTAGCCGTTGATCGTGGTATACCAGCGCTTCGGGAAAGACATTGCGAAGATAGTGAATGGCGTTGCGCAGTTCGGAGGCGACATCGGGACGCTTGAGGAAGATATCGCCAGTTCGCCAGAGACGCTCCAGAATCGCACGCACATCGTCGGCGATGCCCTGCCGTTCGAGCGGCGTCCACATCTGGTTTTCGGCTTTGACCAGTTGCAGGTAGAGTTCACGGTAGTGCGCCAGCACTGTCGCGCGTTTGGCTTCGGTGGGGTGCGCGGTCAGAACGAGTTCGACCTGGATGCGCGGCAGCGCAGCGGCAATCTGTGCATCGCTCAACCCTGCAGCGCGCAATTGGACGAGAGTCTGTCCCCAGAGACCACGCAGCGCAGCAGGTCCGTCAACTGTCTCGGCAGCGCGGCGGGTCTGCGCTTCCGCATTCTCCTCAACCAGATTGAGCAACTGAAAAGCGATGGCATACGCCTGCGGCGCGCGTTCAGGCAAACGAACCTGGCAGGCTGGATGCCCCGTCCAGGGCAGCAGCGCGTGAATATCAGCGGCGCCTGCGGCGTCCAGCACCTCATAGAAACGATCGAGCAGCCAGCGTAAATCACGTTCAACGCGCGCCTGTGCCGGTATATCACCTATGCCGAAGCTCATACGTCCACACCTCTCACGGATAGAATAACCTCTTACTCAAGGCAATCGCTGATAAATCTCAGTCAGGTCGCGCAGACGTTCGGCAAGACGCTGATCAAGCGCTCCCCGCGGCAGGCGCCAGGTCCAGTTGTGCGATCCCAGGGTGCCGGGCAGGTTCATCCGCGCTTCACTCCCCAGGCAGAGCAGGTCCTGAACTGTGGTTATCGCCGTATGGGCGACCGACATCCAGGCGGTGCGGATAAATGCCCAGGCGATGTCATCAGCGCTGCCGCAGAGATAGCGCAGCGCATCACGACGTTCGGCATTGGTCGAGCTATTCGTAAACCAGCCAACAAGAGTGTCATTATCGTGGGTGCCGGTGTAGACGACGCAATTGCGCGGGTAGTTGTGCGGAAAGAAGCGGTCGCCTTCGCGACGGTTAAAGGCAAACTGGAGAATGCGCATCCCCGGAAAGCCAAACTGTGCCATGAGCGCATCGAGACCGGCGCGCGACTCAGGGGTGAAATCGCCCAGGTCCTCGGCGATGATTGCCACCTCGCCGAGCGCCGCAGTGACCACTGTGAACAGGTCGGCGCGCGGACCATCGACCCACCGACCATTGATTGCGGTTGTCTCGCCTGCCGGGATTTCCCAGTAGTTGTAGAACCCGCGAAAATGGTCGATGCGCACAACGTCGGCAAGCGTGAATGCAGCGCGAAAGCGATCGATCCACCAGCGATACCCATTAGCAGCCATCACATCCCAGCGGTAGAGCGGATGCCCCCAGAGCTGCCCCGTCTCGCTGAAGTAATCGGGCGGCACGCCGGAAACCACAGTGGGGCGCAGATTCGCATCGAAGCGGAAGAGGTGCGGGTTTGCCCAGACATCGGCGCTGTCGAGCGCGACGAAGATCGGCACATCGCCGATGATGCGGATGCCGCGACGATTGGCATAGCGCCGCAGTTCCTGCAACTGAGTGAAGAACACCCACTGAAAGTATTTGTGCGCCTCAACCGCGTCCGCGAGTTCGGTGCGCGCCCGCGCCAGCGCATCCGGGTCGCGCGCCGCCAGCGCCGGATGCCATTCCGTCCAGGCGCGCATGCCGTGCACATGTTTCAGCGCCATAAACAGCGCCACGTCATCGAGCCAGGCCGCCTGCTCTTCACAGAATCGCTCGAACGGCGCGCGGTTCGTTGCAGGTTGCGCTTGAAAACGGGCAAAGGCGCGATTGAGCAGTGTGGATTTCCAGGCAATGACGGCGCCAAAATCGACCCGTTCATCAGAAAACGCCGGACGATCCGCGAGATCGTCAGGGGTCAGATGTCCGGCAGCAACCAATCGATCAGGGCTGATCAACATTGGATTACCGGCAAACGCCGACGTCCCCTGGTAGGGCGAGTCGGCGTACCCGGTCGGGCTGAGCGGCAGGATCTGCCAGTACGTCTGCCCGGCAGCCGCCAGAAAATCGACGAAGCGATACGCCTCGTCTCCCAGGTCGCCGATGCCATAGGGACCAGGAAGCGATGTCGGATGCAGGATCAACCCGCTGCGTCGTGGAAACGCCTTCATACGACTCACTGACAAATCATTTCGGCAGAAACATCGCCGCTGCCTTCATTGCGGAGAATGCTTGACCAGGAAGGAGTGATCCGTGCTTCGAAGCTTTCGCCCTCGCTTGCAGTTTTGCATACCTGGATTATACACTGTCAATGTGCGGTTGCACCAGAATACAATGTTCGCAGCTGGCATTGTACTTGTACTCATCAGGATACTCACGCCCCAATCCGTCAGTTGAAGTGCACCGCGTGGCAGCCGTCTGAGCGACGCTCAGACGGCTTCTCTATGCTACTATAGACGATATTCGGCTGCCTTGAAGGAGAACAGTATGCACGACCTCGATCTGACCTGGATCCGCGCGCAGTTTCCTGCCCTGGCGCAGGAAATGAACGGTCGTCCCGTGGTGTTTTTCGATGGCCCGGGGGGAACGCAGGTTCCTCAGCGAGTGATCGATGCCATGGTTGAGTATCTGACCCTGCATAACTCAAATACGCACGGCGCGTTCGCAACCAGTCGCCGGACGGATGCAACCATCGACGCAGCACGCGCCGCAATGGCTGATTTTCTGGGATGTGACGCCCATGAGATCGTCTTTGGTCCGAACATGACCACTCTGACCTTTGCGATCAGTCGGGCGTTTGGGCGCGAGATCCGCCCCGGCGACGAGATTGTGGTCACCCGCCTGGATCACGATGCCAACGTCGCGCCCTGGCAGGCGCTCGAAGAACGCGGCGCAATTATTCGGATGGTCGATATCGATGTCGAGGATTGCACCCTCGATATGGCGGACATGGCGCGCGCGATCAATCCCCGCACAAAGCTTGTGGCGGTCGGGTATGCTTCGAACGCCGTCGGAACGATTAACGATGTGGCGACGATCACGCGCATGGCGCACAATGTCGGCGCGCTGGTATATATCGATGCCGTGCACTACGCGCCCCATGGCCCCATCGATGTGCGCGCGCTTGACTGCGATTTTCTGGCATGCTCGCCGTACAAGTTTTTTGCGCCGCATATGGGAGCGCTGTATGGAAAGCGCGAACATCTGGAACGTCTGCACCCGTACAAGGTGCGTCCTGCCTCCGATGCCGTCCCCGACCGTTGGGAAACCGGCACCAAAAACCACGAAGGGCTGGCGGGGGTCACGGCGGCAATCGACTATCTGGCGGAGTTGGGGCAGCGCGTGAAACCGGCGGCGACGCGACGCGCAGCGATTGTGCAGGCGATGGAAGCCATTCAGTCGTATGAGCGGACTCTCTCGCAGAAACTGATCGCCGGCCTGCTCGCCATCCCGGGGTTGACCTTCTACGGCATCAGCGATCCGGCACGCTTCGCATGGCGTACACCGACTGTCGCGGTGCGTATGGAGGGGCGATCCCCGCGAGAACTTGCCGATCTCCTGGGAGAACGCGGTATTTTCTGCTGGGACGGCAACTACTACGCCATCAATCTGACCGAACGCCTCGGCGTCGAAGCGGACGGCGGCATGCTGCGGGTCGGGTTGGTGCACTACAACACGGAAGAGGAGGTTGACCGGTTACTGGAGGCATTGCAGGAGATCAGGGGGGTTAAGGGTTAGCGGTTAGGGGTTAGAGACTGGTTCTCAGTTCTCGGTTCTTGGTTCTCAGTTCTCGGTTCTTGGTTCTCGGTTCTTGGTTCTCGGTTCTCAGTTCTCAGGCGATTTGACAAACCCTCAGGTCTTGCGTATGATTCATTGGGGTTACACCGGGGCGTGGCGCAGCCTGGTAGCGCACAGCGTTTGGGACGCTGGGGTCGTGGGTTCGAATCCCTCCGCCCCGACCAGAAGGGTCTGGATCTTTCCTCTTACAAGCCCGCGCAGGCGGGTTATATCGGTATACCCCAAAACTGCATCCAACCCGCGTTTTCTGTCGTATAATAGGGTGAGTAAAAATTCGCGCCTCAGCCAGCTGGGGCTGCGTTCGTATGTGTTAGACATTTTTGATTATTGACAAGGCAAGCGCCCTGAGTGTATGATTATGTCGGGTTCTTGACATCAAGAGCCTGGTGGGTTCGTCGCCCCCGCACAATAAGCGCTCGACCAGGCTCGTTGGGCGCGCCTGAGACAGGATACGCAGAGGGCGCGGCTCCTCCCGGCATATCGGAGGAGCCGCGCTATGTCTCTCTAGATGGAGTTGCGCCATGAGCCGAATGATTCAGGAACGATGGGATGAACTCGATGAGCGCCAGGACATCGTCAATGAGGACGATGCGGCGCCAGTGACAGATATTGAAGATATCACAGCCGAGACCCTGGAGGAAACGCTGGAGCCGGAGTCGACCCTCGATTCGATCCAGCATTACCTGCAGGAGATTGGCCGCGTGCCGTTGCTGACGGCTGCGGAAGAGATTGAACTTGCCGAGCGCATGGAGCGCGGCGCTGCCGCTGAGCGTCGCCTTGCGTCGTCGGAAGATCTCAGCCCGCAGTTGCGGCAGGCGCTGCTCGCCGATGTGGCTGCCGGTCAGGAGGCGCGTCGCCACCTGATCCAGGCGAACCTGCGCCTGGTGGTGAGCATCGCCAAGAAGTACGTCGGGCGCGGGCTTTCGCTGCTCGACCTGATCCAGGAGGGCAACATCGGCCTGATGCGCGCCGTCGAGAAGTTCGATTACCGCAAGGGGAACCGCTTCTCGACGTATGCGACTTGGTGGATTCGCCAGGCGGTGACCCGCGCGATCGCTGAGCAGGGTCGGACCATCCGCCTGCCAGTGCATATGAGCGAGTCGGTCGGGCAGGTCAAGCGCGCCGCCGACCGCCTAGCGCAGGTGCTGGAGCGGCAGCCGACGCCGGAAGAGATTGCGACCGCTCTGGGTCAGCCGACTGAGCGGATTGAGCGGGTGCTCGAAGCGTCGCGTCGTCCGGTGTCGCTCGAGACGCCGGTTGGCGAGGATGGCGAGCATACCCTTGGCGATTTCTTGCAGGACAGCGAGCTGCCCACACCGGTCGAGGCGGCGTCGCACCAGTTGCTGCGGCGTGATCTCGCTGCCGCCCTTGATCGCCTGAACGAGCGCGAGCGGCGGATCATTGATCTCCGCTATGGGCTGGTGGACGGGCAGCGCCGCACGCTCGAGGAAGTTGGGCGGGTGCTGGGGATGACCCGCGAGCGCGCGCGTCAGATTGAGGCGGAGGCGCTGCGTCGCCTGCGCGCGCCCGATGTGGGCCTGCATCTGCGCGATTACCTGGAGTAAGAGACGGTTTTGTTCCTTCGCACCCTCTTCCGCGATGCGGAAGGGGGTTTTTTATTGGCGGGCGCGGCGCCACGCCCACCAGCGATGCCGCGCCCACCAGCGATGCCGCGCCCACGTGTCGCCAGCAAACGCCCCACGTAGGGGCGCGGCGATGCCACACCCACCGGCGCTGCCGCACCCACATAGTGCAGTGCTGGCAGTCTCTTATCAGGCAGAGAACGATGATACGTTTCTCATCTATAGCGGCGCCGCTGTCATCGCTTTGTTGGCTGGACACTCTAGCATGGAACATGGAGACATATGCGCACTAAAGACGCCATGAAACAGGCACTGAACAGCATACCCTTTCTAAAGCCGTTGATCCTGTTCGTTGTCGGCGGCGTGCTGGGAACGCTGGTCGCCTACGATCCGGCGTTGAGCCTGGCGTGGCTGGCGTCGATGCTGCTGGGAACGACATTATACCTGGCCATTGTAACGGCGCTGCGCCATCGACTGGCGACCGTCGCCCTGGCGCTGGCACTCTGGAGCATCGGATACAGCGTCATGCTGGCGACGCAGTACCGCCATCTTGGCTTCACTGAGAAACTGGGGCTTGCTGCCTGGCTTGGACGGCTGCTCAGTGCGCCTTTTCCAGATATGACGCCGGTGTTCGTTGATGCCAACGCTGCCGCGTCGTTCCTGGCGCCAGTGATACCGCTCATCGTTGGTCTGGCGTGGACTGCGCGCGGCGCATATCGCGCAGCGTGGGGGATCGCTGCCGCTGCCGTCGGGCTTGGTTTGCTGCTCACCGCTTCGCGTGGCGCATTCGTGGCGCTGGCAGCGGCGAGTCTCCTCTGGCTTCTGGCGCTCTTTCAGGCGCACGCCCATCGATCCGGCGCCCATCTGCCGCGACTCGACCGGCGGGGCGCCATCATTACAGGTGCGGCTGTTGCTGGCATCATCGCTGGCGGCGCGTTGCTGGTCCGGCATCCGCTGGCGCAGGATGCCTTCGCCTCGGCGCTGCTGCGCGCCGGGGATCGGCTGGCAGTCTACCGCAACTGCCTGTTTCTGGCGCTCGATTTTCCGTTCAGCGGCATTGGACCGGGGGCAGTGTTCGGTCAGATGTATTCGCGTTTTCAGTTGCTGATCATTCCAACGTACATCGGCTATGCGCACAATCTATTCCTCGGCGTCTGGCTGGCGCAGGGCATCGTCGGTCTGACTGGCTTCCTCTGGTTGCTCATTGCCTCGTTACGGCGCATTGCGCCAATGCTCCACGCGCAAGCGCCGCTCACGCAGGGCGCAGCCATTGGATGCACCGTGATCCTGCTCCACGGGCTGACCGACGCGCCGCAGTACGATACGTCCTGGGCAACCATGATCCTGGCATTTGGTCTCTTCGGCATTACCGCCGCTGCCGTCCGTCCATCCGATACGCCAGTGCGCGTTGCTGAACCTGTGCCACAACGTCGGACTATCCGCTCGTGGACCATTGCCATCGCAGGGGTTATCGCATTAGCACTGAGCGCACCTCACCTCGCAGCCGCAGGTGCGGGCAACGCCGCCGCCTGGCTTCAATCGCGCGCCACGCTTGCCGACGGGTTGACGAAGGAAGAGCGCGTCGCACTGATGCACGAGTCGGTCGTCTGGGTCAACCATGGGCTGCGGATGGCGCCGGATTCGCCGCTGATCCAGAAGCGGCTGGGCATGCTGGCGCTTGACCTGGGCGACTACCCACGCGCGATCAACGCCCTCGAACGCGCCCAAACATGGTTTGCTGCCGATCAGGCGACCTGCAAGGCGCTCGGTCTGGCGTATGTATGGAACGGCGATCCCGACCGTGGCGCCAGCATTCTGGCACACCTCGACTATGCCGATGAGGTGCGTGAAGAACTGGGCATCTGGGTGTACGCCTGGAAAGACCGGGGGCGCGACGACCTGGCCGCCTATGCGCAACGCGCGGCGCAGATTATGGCAGAGAGTCATTAGGAACCAATACCATAAAGCGCACACAAAGGCGCAAAGACACAAAGACTCCGCGTATGTAATCCGATAATGGCTCGTCTTCCTTATTTGAAAGTGAAAGGCATCGAACTTGACCACATTTACGATTATTATGAATCCTTCAAAGGGTTGACAATCGTGAGTTTGTTAGCGATCATCAGTCCTTCGTGCATATCCTCTGTGTAAAGGATAGTCGCGCCTGCCGCAAGTGCGCTAGACAGGATCAAACTATCCCAGTAGGAAACCTGGTACATAGTGCGGATGTCGGAAGCGTGCAAAAGAATGGCGCGGTTGTGCTCAATGATCAGATATTTGCGATAGAACGAGCGAATCAACTTGCGGATATCCGACTCAGCGGCTTGAAATTTGTGCAGCAGGTTGACGGCGACTTCATTGATAACCTGCGTACTCAAGACGATCGGTGAAGTGCCACGAATGAGCGCTCTGGCTCGATGCGCTTTCTGGATGTCCTGAGTCTGACTAAAGGCATATAGCCAGATATTTGTGTCGATAAATACCAGAGAGGAGGCCCCGCTACCGGCGCTCATAGATCTCATCTCGCTTCAATGGCGTAAAAGTGTCACTGCGATAGGGATGATTGAGGAGAAACTCGACCATATCCTCATTATCCTCGTCCTCGTCAATAAGAATAATAATGCGTACGCGACCCCTGACGAGATCACGATATTCCTCCGGCAGCTCGATAGTGCCATGCTCGATGCACGTTTGGAACTCAATCATACTCATATGTAACCCTCTGTACGGGATAGAAAATTACCGCTGATCAGCTTACGAATAAGTGTAGCACGGCTCAGGCAATAGGGTCAATTCGCTGCAACCCTACAGCAGACTCTTTAGCTCCTCCGCCGCCTTGCGCGTCATGCCCGGCACGGCGGCGATTTCGTCAACCGTGGCGTTGCGAATGCCTTCGAGCGAACCGAAGCGTTTGAGCAGCAACTGGCGCCGTTTCGGTCCGATGCCGGGGATTTCTTCCAAACGCGACGCGGTCGCCGATTTGCTGCGCAGTTTGCGGTGGTAGTCCTTGGCGAAACGATCTGCCTCTTCGTCGATCTGCCGGATGAGACGCAGCGCGGCGCTGTCGCGCTCCAGAACGATGAGATCGCTGGCGCCGGGCGACAGCAGGTCGAAGCGGTCGCGGTTTGGACCTTTGACCACCCCGACTACTGGGATGTGGTCGAAGCGCAACTCGCGCAACACCTGCAACGCGCCGTTCACCTGACCAATACCGCCGTCGATCAGGATGAGGTCCGGCAGTTCAGCCCAGGTTTCCTGGCGTTCGAGGTCGGCGCGCGATCCTGGCGTGTCGGTCTTTTCCGCCTCTTCCTGATCGCTGGCGTCGGGCTGACCATTGACGGCGCGCTCCTCCGTCCCTTGTTCCTCTTCGCCGATAACCACGGCGGCGCGCCGGAAGCGGCGTCGCAACACTTCTTGAATTGAGGCGACATCGTTCGCGCCCTCGACGGTTTTGATCCTGAATTTGCGGTAGCGGCTCTTCTTTGGTTCGCCGTGCTCAAAGACGACCATCGCTCCGACCGAATGGCTTCCCTGAGTATTGGAGACGTCGAAGCACTCGATGCGTGTCGGCAGCGCGTTCAGGCCCAGCAGGTCACGCACTTCGGTCAGCCCCGCCACGGCGCGCTGCTCGCTGTTGAGCCATTGCAGGCGGAGTTCGTCGAGTTTCTGGCGGGCATTCTGTTCGGCAAGCTCGATGAGACGGCGCTTTTCGCCGCGCTGCGGCACGTGCAGCGCAATTTTGCGCCCTGCTTTTTGCGCCAGCCATTGCTCGATGATTGCCGGGTCGTCGAGCGGCACGGGCAACAGCAGCGTCGCCGGGATCTCGGCGGCTGCGTCGTAGAATTGCGTCAGGAACGAGGCGAGCAGGTCTTCGCTGCGCTCCCCCTCGGCGTTCTGCAGCGGGAACGACTCGGCGCTGATCAGCTTTCCGGCGCGAATGCAGAGCACCTGGACGACCGCCATCCCCTCCTCGCGCGCCAGCCCGATCACATCCTGGTCGGCGTCGTCGTGACGCAGCACCTGCTGACGCTGGCTGATCAGTTCAATGTCGCGGATGCTGTCGCGCAGCCGCGCCGCGCGCTCGAAGTCGAGCCGTTCCGCCGCCTCTTCCATCTGGCGACGCAACGTTTTGACCACCACATCGCTCTTTCCTTCGAGAAAGCGACAGACCAGCTCAATTGTCGCGCGATATTCGTCCTGGTTGACCAGCCCTGGCACGCACGGACCCAGGCAACGCTTGATGTCGTAGTACAGGCAGGGTTTGCCGAGCCGCCGATGGCGGTTGAACTTATCGTCGGGGCAGCGCGACGGCGGACGAAAGGCGAACAGCCGGTTGAGCTGGTCGAGCGTCCGGTAGACGGCGCCGGCGCTGGAGTAGGGTCCGAAGTAGCGCGCACCCTCCTCCCAGCGCGGGTTGCGCGTCGCAAAAACGCGGGGCCACGGCTCGTGCAGCGTCACTTTGATGTAGGGGTAACTCTTGTCGTCCTTCAGCATCACATTGAAGCGCGGACGGTGCTGCTTGATAAGGTTCATTTCAAGCAGCAGCGCTTCAAGCTCGCTGGATGTCACGATCACCTGAAAATCGGCGATCTGCGCGACAAGCCGCGCCGTTTTGCCGTGGAAATCGTCGGGGTGGTTAAAGTAGGAACGCATGCGGTCGCGCAGTCGCTTGCTCTTGCCGACGTATATGATTTTGCCCTGGGCGTTTTTCCAGAGGTAAACGCCAGGCGCAAGCGGTACGGCGCGCAACCGTTCTTCAAAAGCGACAGGATCGGCAATGGATGTGTGCGTGAGGTCGGGCATGGCTCTATTATACCATTTTCAAACATAACCAATCGCCTGGAAAAAAAGTGGTACAATCGCAGATGCACCTCGAAAGTCTTTCAGAAGAACCATACTATCATGGAAGGACGGAGCCATGTCCAGCGACCTCAAACGTCACAGTCGCGCAATTACCGAGGGGCGCACCCGCGCAGGGGCGCGCGCGATGCTCAAGGCGATCGGATTTACCGACGAGGATCTGGCAAAGCCGATCATTGGCATTGCCAATACCTGGATCGAGACGATGCCGTGCAACATCAACCTGCGCGCGCTGGCGGCGCGGGTCAAGGAAGGTGTGCGCGCGGCGGGCGGCACGCCGATGGAGTTCAACACGGTCGCCATCGCCGACGGCGTCACCATGGGCACGGAAGGCATGAAGGCATCGCTGATCAGCCGCGACCTGATCGCCGATTCCATCGAACTGATGGGACGCGGCTATATGTTCGATGCGATGATTGCGCTGGTGGCGTGCGACAAGACGATCCCTGGCGCGGCGATGGGGCTGACGCGCCTGAACATTCCTGGGTTCCTGCTCTACGGCGGCTCAATCGCTCCCGGTCACTGGCGCGGTAAAGAGATCACGATTCAGCACGTGTATGAGGCGATTGGCGCGGTCGCGGCGGGCAAGATGACCGACGAGGAACTGAAGGAGATCGAGGACGCGGCATGTCCCGGTCCAGGCGCGTGCGGCGGTCAGTACACCGCCAACACGATGGCGACGGTCATGGAGATCATCGGGTTATCGCCGATGGGTACGGCATCGGTGCCAGCCGCCGACCCGCGCAAGGACTCGGTCGGCTACCGCGCCGGTCAGTTGATCATGGATGTGTTGCGGCGCGACCTGAAGCCGCGCGACATTCTGACACGCGCCGCGTTCGAGAATGCGATCGCCAGCGTGGCATTGACCGGCGGTTCAACGAACGCGGTGCTCCATCTGCTGGCGCTGGCGCGCGAGGCAGGCGTGCCACTGTCGCTCGACGACTTCGACGCGATCAGCCGTCGCACCCCGCTCTGCTGCGATCTGATGCCGAGTGGCAAATACTCTGCCATTCACGTCGATCAGGCAGGCGGCATCCAGGTGATTGCCAAACGACTCGTCGATGGCGGCTTTGCCCACGGCGACGCGATCACCGTCACCGGGCGCACGCTGGCGGAAGAGGCGGCGGACGCCGTCGAAACGCCGGGTCAGGACGTGATCCGTCCGCTCGATAATCCGATCAAGCCGACCGGCGGGCTGCTGGTGCTGCGCGGCAACCTGGCGCCTGAAGGATCGGTCGTCAAACTGTTTGGCTACGAACGCACTTACCACCGTGGTCCGGCGCGCGTTTTCGACAGCGAAGAGGCGGCGATGGCTGCCATCGTCGGCGGCGAGATCCGACCGGATGACATTGTTGTTATCCGCTACGAAGGTCCGCGCGGCGGTCCTGGCATGCGCGAAATGCTCGGCGTGACCTCAGCGATTGTCGGCGCCGGTCTCGGTCAGTCGGTCTCGCTGATTACCGACGGGCGCTTCAGCGGTGCGACACGCGGCGTGATGATCGGGCACGTGGCGCCAGAAGCGGCGCGCGGCGGACCAATTGCGATCGTGCAGGAGGGCGACGAGATCGAGATCAACCTGGATGAGCGTCGTGTCGATCTCTTGCTGTCGGAAGAGGAAATCGCCGATAGATTACTCGCCTGGCAGCCGCCAGCGCCGCGCTTCGAGTGGGGCGTGATGGCGCGCTATAGCGCGCTCGTGTCGTCAGCGTCGGAAGGCGCAGTGCTGGTCACGCCGTAGTGCGTGGCTGGAAGATCAGCCAGATGTGCACACTATTGCGTTGACCATCTTGTGATTGGCGTGGGCTTCGACAGGCTCAGCCTACGCCAACCGCTTCACAGGTGCGGTCCCGACGTCCGGGTTTATGGTATCGCTCTATGAGCTCGCCCGGCGCCTAAGGTCGCGGACTACGGTTGCGAAGCCCGCCTGCGCGGGCTGGACCGGGCAATGTCTGATTATTCGCTCAAACCCCATCAGTCCAAAGCGTCCTTGCAGTACCGGGCTGTTTTCATCATCTTCGCACGCCCGCTACGTTCCGGCGGCGACGAAACCCGCCTGCGCGGGGCTCACCGGACGATACCAGGTGGTGCGTTTGAACGCAATCAACCGTCAGCGCCTGTTCTGCGCCGGTATTTGGGTATTTTGGTGAAGAGACCTCTGTGCGAGTCCAGGATCACAAAATGGCTGGTATCATGACATGCTACAGGTTCCTCGTACAGACAAGGATGGATGTGTGGATACACAGGTTTCCGATACGCTCGACCGTCTCGAACTGATGGGACGGGTGCGGCTGGCGCTCGATGGGTTGATGACCATTGACCGGTACGCCTGGGACAGTCGCGGTGTGCTGAAGATGGTCGGTAAACTCCATGCCCCTGCTGACAAGATTTATCCGCAGATCCGGGCAGGGATGGAGGCGCTGGGATTCACCCCGTTCCTGCGCAGATCTGGGGATGATGTGGAGATCATGGCGCTGCCGTTTGTCGTTTCGGCGTCCAAACCCAATATTGTGATCCCGGTTGTGCTGTTCATTATCACTATTCTCTCGACGCTTGCGGTCGGCGCGCTCTACGATGGCATCGATGTGTTCAGCAATCCGGCGGGGATCGTGGCGGGCATCCCCTTTTCGGCGACCATCATGGGCATTCTGTTCGTTCATGAGATGGGGCACTATATCGTCGGGCGCTGGCGGCGCGCGCCGGTCAGTCTGCCGTACTTCATTCCTGTGCCGCCGATCCCGATTCCCGGGCTCGGAGTTGTCACCTTTACCGGCACGCTCGGCGCAGTGATTGTTCAGCGCGAGCCGATGCTCGACCGCAAGACGATTCTGGAGATCGGCATCGCCGGTCCGCTCGCCGGGCTGGCGGTCGCCATTCCGCTGCTGTTCTACGGGTTGGCGACGTCGCCGGTCGGTCCGCCGCCAGCGAGTGGCTACATTCAGGAAGGGAACTCGATCCTGTACGCAGCGGCAAAATACTTGGTGTTCGGGCAGTTCTTGCCGGGCAACGGGGTGGATGTTCAGTTGAACGCGGTTGCCTGGGGGGCGTGGATTGGTCTGCTGGTGACGATGCTCAACCTGTTGCCCATCGGTCAGCTTGATGGCGGGCATGTGGCGTATGCGCTGCTCGGCGAGTATGCTCACTATCTGGCGTATGCGTTCATTGGCGGGTGCATTCTGCTCGGAACGCTCGTTGCGCCAAACTGGCTCCTGTGGGGGGTGCTGGGGCTGCTGATCGGACCGCGCCACCCGCCGCCGCTGAACGACGTCTCGCGGATCGGACCGGCGCACGCTGCGCTTGCCATTCTCGGATTGATCGTTTTTGTGCTGCTGTTTATGCCGAATCCGTTGCAATTCGTTGGGGTGTGAGGGTGAATCGCGCACGCCAGAGGCTAAAGCCTCTGGCTATTTATGGCGATCTATTCATTACGATCATCGTTCTTGGCTGACGCCCCTGGCTCGGTTGGCGCGCTATTCATTGTAATCTTCATTTTCGTCGTCGGGGGTGCGTTCGAGGGCGGGGTGCGTCGTTCCGGCGCGATGATGGCGCTTCTGGTTGCGCACGTAGGCGACCACAATCGGTTTGGCGTGGTCGCTGAAGGTGAATGCGCCGTATCCGGTCTGCCAGGCGAAGTCGATCCCGGCGTGTTCCCGGTTGACGGTGTATGAGCTTGCGCCTTTGAGGTGGCGGATGCACTCGGCGACGGCGATGGTGGGCGGGATGGAGAGTGCCAGGTGGATGTGGTCCTCGACGTTGCCGATGGCGTAGACGAAGACGCCCAACTCCCGGGCTTTGTTACGCAGGGCGCGGTGGATGGAACGCTCAACGTCCCT
>JANWXL010000380.1 GCA_025055265.1 Roseiflexus sp. | reverse complement strand
TAGACGCGCTTCTTGTCGTGCAGGTCATAGGCGGCGCTGCTGGCGGCGACTTCGACAATCAGGTCGGGCGGACCTTCGATGTAGTCGTCGCCGGTGACGCGCGAACGTCCGCCGTGCTGCGGTTCGAGGCGCAGCAGCGCGTCCGGCTGGTGTTCGTTCTCAAAATCGAGCCGCACGGTTGCGTTGTCGCTCCCGTCGACGCCTGGCGTTGACGCACTGTAGACGCCCAGCCAGGTGACGAGCAGCAGATGGACCCTGCCGTGCTGGCGATGCCGAACAGGTGACGCCACGTAGACCACTCCATCGATCAGTTCAGCCTTCTTGATGTCGGGGTGCAGCGCGTAGCGCCGGGCGAACTCAGCGCGCGTCAGGCGGTCGCCCGATTGCAGCGGCGGGCGCGTGTCGGACAAGAAGTCGGCGACGGTGGGTGCGGTTTTAGGCTCAACGCTCATGCTGGACCTCCTGCCCAAAGTATACCGCATTTCCGCAAAAAGGGGCATTCACCTGCCAAAAAACACAACCGTCAGCGTGATGGCGAAGAAGCCGAGCGACACGGCAAACAACCCGTACCAGCGACGGTAGAGGGATAGCGGGCAAGGGTAAGTCAGCGGGCGAATAAACGCTTGAATATACGCCATCGTTGCTACAAACTGTGCAACGAACAACCCGATTTTCGTCAGGACCCAAGGCGTCCAGCCGGTGTAGAGTTGCGCCAGCACAATGCCGGAGATCAGGACGCCAGCAAACACGACATCGACAAACTTGACTTCGTGCCGGATGTAAGCGCGCAGAAGCGCGGCGTCAGTCGTCACATCACCCGCATTCGTCGTCAGGCGCGGCTCGAAGGTGCGCACCACCAGCATCGACGCGGCGACAGCGCCCATCCAGAGCGCAAAACAGGCGACATGGATCAGGAGGAGAAACTGGTACATCCCTGAGCGATAATTTCTTCCGCAAAGACCCTTGAGGTCGAGCGACATATCTGCTACAGGCGAGGCATATTCCCCCACCAGTGTTGCGTTGCAGCCCAAGATTCGGCAGCAGAGACCTCAAGGGTCGGAGACGTTCAACCCTCAACCTTCAACCCCCTCAGCCACTCCGTCAAATCGAGCAGTGCGTCGAGATTGATTTCGTGCGCCATGGGGTATTCTCGGTAGGTCAGTGCAACGCCGAGCTGGCTCAGAAAGTCGCGGCTGGCGCGCCCGTGGGCGACCGAAACGACCTGGTCGCGTGTGCCGTGGATGACCAGGAACGGTTTGTTGGTCAGAGCAGCGCGGTCTGGCAGTTCATCGACGATCGCCGACGGCACAATGCCGCTCAACACTGCTGCGCCTGCCACCAGATCGGGGCGCGTCAGCGCGGTCAGCGCCGCCATCGTTCCTCCCTGGCTGAACCCGGCGACGATGACTCGCGACGGATCGGCGTGGTACGCCTGCGTTGCCTGTTCGACAAACTGCGCTGTCACCCGTGCGGCATGGCGCGCCTGCACATCATCAACGGCGATCGCGCCATCCGGGGTGAAACCGATCTCGAACCAGGCGTACATGCCGGGCATGAGCACGAGCGGCGCGCGCGTGCTGAGCACCAGAAACTGTGGATCGATATAGGGCGTCAGACCGAACAGGTCCTCCTCGTTGCTGCCATACCCGTGAAAGAGGACGAGCAGCGGCGGATGCGGATTGTTGCCCGCTGCGGGGCGCACCAGGTGATAGAGCGGCAGGTTACGCGGTTCCACGTTCATGGTCCTCCAGTGACTCGCCGCTGTACGCCGCATTGCGACAGTCGGAACCAAAACTCAACACAGCCAGTCCAACGACGCCGCCAAGGATGCAGGCGGCGGGCAACCAGGGCGCCGCCAGAACAGGAATCGCCTCCAGAAGCGCGCCGTGTTCGGCGGCGTGCAGCAGTTGAACGCCGAGCGCAATCGCGCCGAAGCAACTGACCTGCAACGGGCGCAGACGTGGTCCCACAGCGCACGATGCCGCGCCGCGTCCCTGTCGCATGCGCACCGCCACTCCGCCAAGCAGCACTGTCAGCGCCAGCCACACTCCGCCAGCGCCAGGCGCCAGGAAGGCGTCGAGCCAGCCAATGACCTGCCAGGCGACAAGTGCGCCAGCGGCGATCAGAGCGGAGCGCGCTCTCCAGTCTGCGAGGCTCATGCCATTCCTCCGACATGCCAGCGTCGGTCAGTGACGAGTGACAGGTAATGAGTATCTGCCCGTAAATTACTCCAGCGTCTCTATTGTACTCGAAGTTTGGGGACGGTTGGTGTGTTCGATCTGGCAGGCGCTCTCAGGCTGTGGCATGATACAATGGTGAACGAACGCTGCTCGTTGGGAAACACGCTATGATACCTTTCAAAACGATCGAAGCAATCAGTGATCGGATAGCGCAGGAGTTTGAGCCTGAATTGATAATCTTATTCGGTTCCTACGCTTATGGCAATCCCCAAGAGGACTCCGATGTTGATCTCCTTGTTGTGATGCGCCATGATGGCAACAACGTTTACAAGGCTATTGATATCCTGAACCGGGTCCAGCCACCCTTTCCCATCGATCTCCTGGTGCGCTCGCCGGAAGAGTTCTGGCAGCGTATCGCGCTCAACGATTCGTTCCTGTGTGATATTCTTGCCAAAGGACGCATATTATATGCATCCGCTCACAGCAGAGTGGATCAGCAAAGCCGAGGGTGACTTCGCCACTGCACAACGCGAGTTGCGCGCACGCAGTTCCCCGAATAAGGCAATGTA
>JANWXL010000322.1 GCA_025055265.1 Roseiflexus sp. | reverse complement strand
TTGTGGTATCATACAGTATGCTCTCCAGAGAATCGGCGTCGTGGTATCAACCCTCCGCCTGGGAGCGCAGTGAAGGTTCACCTGCGCCCTTTGGTCCTACCTGGGTTCCGTCGGGTGAAGGGTACAACTTTGCCCTCTTCTCGCGTCACGCCACCAGTGTGACTCTCCTGATCTATGGCGCAGATGATTTCGTGACGCCGATCTACCGCCATCATCTCGACCCGCGCCGCAACAAGACTCATCACGTCTGGCACTGCTGGGTTCCTGCCGCCGCCATTCCTGGCGGTCGCTACTACGCCTATCGCGTGGATGGTCCCCGCGCGCCGGAGGAAGGGCACCGCTTCGATCCCACGAAAATCGTTCTTGATCCCTACGCGCCGGAAGTGTTCTTTCCGCCAAACTATAGCCGGGAAGCGGCGATGCGTCCGGGACCAAACGATGGCCGTGCGCCGCTTGGCATCCTGCCGCGCCGCGATCCGCCGTATGACTGGGAAGGCGACGTGCGCCCATACCATACGCACGATCTGATCGTCTATGAACTGCACGTGCGCGGCTTCACCGCACGCGCCAATTCAGGGGTCGCGCCGGAGGAGCGGGGAACATTCCTCGGCCTGATCCGAAAGATACCATACCTGGTGGAACTCGGAGTGACAGCGGTCGAACTCCTGCCGGTGCATCAGTTCGACCCTCAGGAAGGCAATTACTGGGGCTATATGACGCTCAACTTTTTTGCGCCCCATAAAGGCTACGCTGTCCACGATCCGCACCGCGAGTTCCGCGATATGGTGAAAGCCATGCACGCGGCTGGCATTGAGGTCTGGCTCGATGTGGTGTACAACCATACCAGCGAGGGGGATGAGCGCGGTCCAGCATACTGTTATCGCCTGATCGATAATCGGAGTTACTATCTGCTTACGCCCGACCGACGTCAGTACATCAACGCGAGCGGTTGCGGCAATACGTTGCGCTGCGCCGATCCGGCCGTCCGCACCCTGATTATCGACAGCCTTACCACCTGGATTCAGTCGATGCACGTCGATGGGTTCCGTTTTGATCTGGCATCCATCCTGGCGCGCGATGACGACGGTTCGATTAATCACGAAGACCCTGCACTGATCCACGAGATCAGTATGCTTGCACAACGGTATGGGGTGCGTTTGATTGCCGAGGCGTGGGATATCAGCGCCTATCTCCTGGGACGCGCCTTCCCCGGCATAACCTGGCGCCAGTGGAATGGAAAGTTTCGTGACGATGTGCGCGCGTTTGTCAAGGGAGATCCCGGCAAAGTCGGCGATCTGATGTGCCGTTTGTATGGCAGCGACGATCTCTTCCCCGACACGCTCACCGACTCGTATCGCCCGACGCAAAGCGTTAACTTTGTCACTGCACACGACGGATTCTGTCTCTACGACCTGGTGTCCTACAATCGGAAACATAATCTGGCAAATGGACATCAGAACACTGATGGCGCCGATCAGAACTTTAGCTGGAACTGCGGCTGGGAAGGGGACGAGAATGCGCCGCCGGAGGTGCTGGCGTTGCGTCGCCGACAGGCGCGGAATTTCTTTACGTTGCTCATGCTGGCGAATGGCACGCCGATGTTCGTTGCGGGCGATGAGTTCCTGCATACGCAACGCGGTAACAACAACCCCTATAACCAGGATAATGAAATTACCTGGCTCGACTGGGACCTGCTGGAGCGCAATCGTGATATGTTTCGCTTTGTCAAAACCCTGATTGCGTTCCGCAAAGCGCATCCCTCAATCCATCGCAGTCGCTTCTGGCGCGACGACGTCCACTGGTACGGCGTCAACGGGCCCCCCGACACATCGTACAACTCACACGCCGTCGCCTACTGTCTGCGCGGCGTATCGGTCGGCGACTGCGATCTCTATGTGATGATCAACGGCTACTGGAAGGACCTGGTTTTTGTCATTCAGGAACAGTCGCCGGGAGGATGGTGGCGCGTGATTGATACGGCGCGCCCCTCTCCCGACGACATCCGCGAACCAGGGCAGGAAGTGCAGGTGTGCCAGCCCTACTATGTGGTCAGTGCGCGATCAGTTGTAGTCTTGCGATCCCGCACGACGCAGGAAATGCTGCTGGCGCTCAGCGAACCTCGAACGTGAGCGTCTTGTCGAGTTTGTCGTTCAGGTAAATATCGACTTTGTACTCGCCGGTGGGCCAGAGGCTGTCGTTGGTCAATTTGAAGTGCAGCAGTCCGCTCCCCATGGTCGCAGACGTTTCGTTGATCACCTCATTTGCTGGGACACCTTCCACGTTGACCGCCGTCCAGACCGCCTTGAGGCTGGTTGAATCCGGCGCGTTGCGCAGGTCCACCATTGCATAGAAAACATCAGACGGGTTGTAGGAGGTCACCCGGGTGCTCCCGCTCTCATCGGTCGCCATCCACGCATCTGCAATATTTGCGGTGCTGACGTTGAACCCGCAGGCAAGAATGAACAGGGTGAGCGCGAAGGCAGCGGCGAGGACGAATGGCTTCTGGATCCGGGTCTGCATCGTTGATGGCTCCTTCTCTAAAAGTTCGGATAAATGGCGACACGCATCATCGTCGTGATGTGCATCTCCGTAGATATGAACGACAGCGAAAGCTAAAATGACACACCGGATCACCAGACATTCGCCACGATCTGTCGCAGCGTCCATTCCTGCAACACGGCGCGGCATTGCAGGCATTCCAGGTCATGGATCAGCCCGGCAACCTGCTGGAGTGTGTTGGGAATCGAACGATAGAGCAAAGGGGTCCTGGCTTCGGCTGCATTATCGATCGTTGCAATGACGCCAAATAGCGTCTGGTTCGAGAAGGAACTGTTGATGAGCCATCCCTGTTCGTTGAGCAGTTCCAGAGATGCAATCGCTTCCGGCGGAATGCCAAGCTCGCGCTGCACGATCTGCGGCGCGGCGTCGAGCGGCGTGGCGCCAGGCGGAACGCGACCGCCAGGCAGGTCGAGCGTCATTCGTTCGACTCCGGGGCGAAACTGCGGGTGCGGCAGCAGAATCTGTGCGCGCCAGACGGGGATGACGATGACTGACGGCACACGCTCAACGCGCCAGTAGTCCAGTTCTCTGCCGTGGTCATCGATCCAGCGCTCGGCGATCATCCGCACCCACGGCGAGATAATGGCGACAATCTCCGCTGTGCGCTGCCAGGGACGCGGTATGGATGGTTCTGTCACGGGACTCCTCTGCGGTCGGTCTGGCGTTTTTCCAGTTATCCAGAACACTGCATGTTGGCGGCGCTGCCTTGCGTCGCCTCCTTCTACGCCGTCTTCCGGTTTATCGGGCGTTTACGTCGAGTTGCGCTCCTGCATCATCTTCCTGAGCGTACTATGCGGTATGAGTCGATCCTCAGAGCGTATTTGTGACAGGAACCGCCGTATCATTGCAGGCTCATGAACGTCAAGAAATACATCCAGTACACCTGTGCCCCAGGTCGCGCGCCCTTTGAGTTGCAGGCTGAAACCCTCGCTCAGGACGTGGAAGCCCCCGAGGGATTTCCACGATCTCAGCCAGGGCTTCAGCCCGCTGCCTCCCGGTAATTCCGAGCTATCTTAGTCTTCATTGGCCCGCAGCGCCGGGATGCCGCCTGACAATTCATGCCCGGACCCTGATGTGCAGAATCGCCTCCTGCACGGCAGAAACCATGCGCGGCGGGATCAGAATGACGGACGGAAAGAAAAAGGTGACGCTCAAGCGGTTTGTGATACCGCCCGCCAGATGGCGAATCACTTCGAGGTGCGGCAGCGGTCGATGTTTCAAGAGGATTGCATCGATGGGATGCCAGCGCGTATCCAGGTACACCCGTTCATAGAACAGTTCGTCGCTTCCCAACGCGACGCATGCTGGCGGGGTTGGATGTCGCAGACGCTCGACCGCAGACCAGTTGAGCAGATAGACCGGCAGAACCAGCAGACCACCCACAGTGGCGCCTGCGAATGCGCCAACCACGACGCTCACCGCCGCCTCAACCAGATCCCGGCTGTCGGTTATGCCGACCATTACGCCGACGAGCAGCCCGATTCCGCCGAACAGAATAGGCAGGCATCCGTAGGGTGGCGAGTCGCTGCGCATATGCTCATAGAAATATTGTCGCACCTGCTGCCATTCTTCTGGCGTGTACACCCACGCCACGAGCGGACGACCGCTCTGCAGAAACTCCGCCCCCCGACGCCGGTTATTCCATCCTGCCAACCATAAGAAAAGGAGAGTCAACAGGCAGGTTGATCCTGTCAAACCGGCAACATACACGAAGGCGGGTTCACCGCTCACGACCGCAGCAATCGCCCCGCCGAGGAAAGACAACGCAGCCAGCGCCCCCAGCGCCGGCAGAGGTTCAGTCACTGGTTGCCGGTACGACTGTGCGTATGCAATCACTTCTGGCGAAGTCGGGAAAGATGGCGCAGTTGGCGGCGCAGGCACAGCAGCACTGACCTGAGCATCGCCATCCGGCGGCAACGGTTGCCCGCACAACCGGCAAGAGCGCGCTTCGGGCGGTTGGAGCGCATGGCAACGCGGACAGGTACGAACAGATGAGGACATGTTTACCTCCGTACATGCTGGAGTGATGGCGAGCGCCAGCGGTACGGCATACTGAGCCACAACAGCCCTGTGATAATCACTGCCGAGGTCAGGCACCACAGACGCGTGGCGCCGATCACAAACGGTTCGAGGAAGGTCAGATAGATCGAGAAGAGGGTTCCAATCAACGCCAGCGCTGGCAGTGCCAGCGCGGCGCGCTCGCCAGGCGCTCCACGCAGACGATGCGCCAGGATCCACGCCATCAGGATCGCGCCATATCCTGCAATGCCCGCCACGCCAACCGGAAGAACGCCGAAGATCCGGGCGAACTCGCTCTGCTGCACGGTGTTGCAGTCGCCCATGGGACCACATACCGCCTGTGCGCCAGTAGTTTCGATGAACGTCAAATATGCCGCCACCCCCATCCCGGCGAGCGCCAGCAGCGGGATCGCCCGGTCACGCCAGCGTGCAGGCGGATGCGCCGGACGCGACCAGGCAACAACAGCCCAGATGACGCTCAACACCATCCCTGCCAGCACTGCCACAGCGAGCGCATTGGCAGGCATGTCGCGCAGGAAGGGAGGAGTTTCGGCGGGCATGACTGATGGGGAAGGCGCTGCAGGTAGTGCAGTCGGTTCTGCGGGCAAGAAAGCGGCGAGACCCGACAGCGGGGGCCAGTCGCTGCCGCCGCGATCCAGGAGCGTTTCGACCAAACCCGGCAGGCGCTGCGGAATCTCAACGGAACCGACTAGCACGGAATCGCCGATGATCATGGTTGGAACGCCGCGCCGCGCTTCGGGGATGGCATATGCGGCAATTGCCTCACGATAAAGCGCGCGCCCTGTGGCTGATCGACATTCATCATCAGTATCTGCAACTGATCGCCGAATCGCTGCTGCACCGGCGGCAAGTGCTCTGTGATGACCACGTGGCAGTGGCTGCAGCGGGGAGAGTAGAACAGCAGAGCGCGCACAGTTGAAGCGGCGACTATGGACGACAGGTTCAGCGCCAGCGCACAGGCGAGTACGAGAATGAACACAAAACGACGCATGGCTGTCTCCTTTCG
>JANWXL010000315.1 GCA_025055265.1 Roseiflexus sp. | reverse complement strand
GCAATGAACAACATCACCGAGAGCGTGATCGGCGTCAGCACCCACCACCAGCGTCCAAGCAGGATCGCCTGGTAGTTGATCGCCCAGTAGAGCATCGTTCCCAGGGTCGGAATGGACATATCGAGCAAACCCAGGATCGCCAGCGTGATCTCCAGTCCGATCGCCCATGCCATGTTGTTGATCAGGGTCGAGAAGATCAGCGGCGTGGTATAGGGCATGTACTCATTGAGCACCAGTTTGAGCGTGCCTGTGCCGGAGAGAATGGCGGTCTGCGTAAAATCGCGTTCGCGCAGGCTCAGAATCTGCGACCGAATGAGACGCGCATCCCACGCCCAACCGAAGAACGCCAGCAACAATCCCAGCGTCGCCAGGTTCAGGCTGGCGCGGATCAGCATCGCCATCATGACAATGATCAGAAAGAGCGGAATGACCAGCAGACTGTCGCTCAGGAACATCAGCGCCCGATCCCACGCGCCGCCGCGATACCCGGCAACCATCCCCACGATCACCGCGATAATCCGCGAGACAACGCCCGCGATCACGGCGATGATCAGCGAGTTGCGCACGGCGAAGGTTGCGTTCCAGAACACATCCTGACCGTTGGAGTCGGTCCCCAGCCAGTGCTCTGCGGAGGGGCGCAGATCGCGCGGAACCTGTCCCCAGCGCGTCGGGTCATAGGGTGAAAACAGCGAGAGCGCCGCAAACGCCAGCAGCAGGCACAACACCCAGAAGGCGACGGCAAAGCGAACATCTCTGAGGAGATCGCGAAAGAGTTTCACCTGCCCGAACTCCCTACATATACCGGATTCGCGGGTCGAAGAACGGGTACATCAGATCGACGATCAGTACGCTGGTGGTAATCGCAATGATCGAAAAGATCGTAATGCCCATGATCAGGTTGTAATCGCCGTTGACGATTGCGTTGTAGAGCAGGGTGCCCAACCCCGGATAGGAATACACGATCTCGGTGATCAACGCTCCGCTGAAAATCAAGCCGAGCGACAGACCCAGCCCGGTAATCTGCGGCAGCAGCGCATTGCGAATGACGTAGCGTGAGACGATCCGGTTCTCTTGAACGCCGCTCAGTTTGGCGTAGGCGACGAAACTCTCCGCATTGACGTTCTGAACGACCAGTTTCATCGTCTGAAACCAGACCGCAGCGCTCAGAATAAAGATCGACAGAGCAGGGAGCACTGAATGCCAGAGGACGCTCTGGATGAAGGGCCACGTCCATGATGGCCGCATCCCCAGCCTGGCGCCGCCCGACACCGGGAACCAGCGCAGGAGATAGGCAAAGAGCAGCAGCAACGCGAAGGCGAAGATGTAGTAGGGGAGCGGACGCACGACCATGGCGATCGCGTCGAGGGTGCGCGACCAGCTCCGGTCAGCGTAGTATCCGGCAAATCCGCCGATCAGATTGCCGATCGCCCAGGACAGGAGCGTCGTGGTGAGCAACAACCCGACTGTCCACGGCAGCGCCGTCATGATCAGATCGAGCACCGGCGTCGGGAACTGGAAAAACGACACCCCCAGGTCCCCACGGAAGAGCCTGCCCCAAAACGCCAGATACTGATCGAACCACGATCCTTCCAGTCCGTACATTTGCTGAAGGTCGGAGATAATTTTATCCATCGCCCCCGGTTCCAGATACGAGCCGCGCGCCCGCATCTCAGCGATGGTGCGCAGCACCGGATCGTTCGGCAACAGCCGCGGGATAAAAAAGACCGCCGTGATGCCCAGCAGAATGACCAGCACATACTGGATCAATCGCGGAATCAGGTATTGCTTCAGAAACATGGCGCAGGCTTCCTTCCGAGGTCTCAATATATGCTCTCCCCGCCCTCCTCCCAGGCGACGCGGCCCTCACACCCTGCCCTCTCCCAGGGCGACGCGGCCCTCACCCTGACGTTGCACGTTCAACGTTGAACGCTGAACGTGCAACCCTTGACCTTCCGCTCACCGCGTTCCCGTCGGCTGCAGGAATGGCGTCATATACTTGAACGGACCCCAGTGCGTGTACGGCTGCGTGTACGGATTCTCAGCGCCGGGCCAGTTCGTCCAGTAGGTCTGATCCCATGCAATAAATCCTACGTAGCCGAAGGTCGGAATGCCGGGCATTTCGCGCACGGCGATCTTCAACCCTTCGATGCCGACATCAACCACTGCCTGGTAGTTCGTGGGATCGGTCTTGCGCAGTTTCTCGACCACTGCATCCATCTCCGGATGCGACCAGCGCGACGGGTGGCCGCTGGTGTTCTCACCGACCGGCTTTACATACGCCGAGTTGTAGTAGTCGAGCACCCGGTAGAGGTCTGGTCCTGCACCCCACGGTTCCTGCGCGGGCCAGTTGCTGGAGACATCGAAATCGCCGGTGGCATTCAGGCTGGCCGCCGCCTCCGAGGAATACACCTCGGCGTCAATCCCGAACTTCTTCCACTGCTGCACAGCAGCGACACAGTTGCGTTCACCCATGCCAGTCGCCAGTTGCGTGCCGGTCAGACAGCGGATCTTCCAGGGCGTACCGTCGGGCAGCAGCCATTTGCCGTCGGATGTCTTGCTGAAGCCATTCTTGAGCAACAACTTCTCGGCAACATCGGGCGCATACTTATACCAGCCATAGCCAAACAACTTCGCCTGCTCGGCGGGATCATCGGGCACAGCATAGCCGCGCGAGCGGGCATATTCCGCGATGCGCTGCGAAGCGTTCGGATCGAAGGGCTTGAACGTCTCGCCGTTGCCGAGATCGAGGGTGAACTCCTTCAGCCAGGGCAGCATCGGCTGGATGAAATCTTTGGGATAGTTGGACAGCGATGGGATATGGACCGGGCTGAGCGCGCCCGTGCCGTCAACGGCGATGCCCATGTACTCGGCAATGTCGATAGCCAGCAGCAGCGCCCAGCGCACGTCGCGATTGTCATACGGCGCCCTGGCAGTGTTGAAGGTAATGCCAGTCTGCGCCGGGTCGTTGTTGACGACGTAGGGCCAGTTCAACTGATACGCGCGGCACGAGTCGCACTGCGTCAGCACTGCCTTGAGACCGTCGGACGATACATTGACGACATCGACTTGATGTGTCAACTGCGCCAGAATCTTGGCGCCCTCGTTGGCAAAATAGCGAAAGATGATATATTTCGGCTTGGGCTCGCCGTACATGATGCCCGTCGGACTCTTGTCCCAGTCGGCCCGTTTTTCCCAGATCGTCCAGAAGCCGGAGGGGTCAAAACTGTGGAGCTTGTAGGGACCGGTGCCGATAAAGGGGTTGAACTTGAACGTTACTGGATCCTCCACCTTCTCCCAGATGTGCTTGGGCATGATCCAGGTGCAGCCCCAGCGATCCAGGAAGCGGGTGTGGAAGCGCGAGTTCGGCGCTTTCAGCTCGAAGGCGACCGTGTAATCATCAACGGCGGAAACCGACTTCACGTTTTCCACGAAGAAACTGTTGTCGCCGAAACCCTCATGCTTCATCAGCGTCTCGACGGTGAACACCACATCCGCCGCTGTGAATGGCGCGCCATCGTGCCACGTCACTCCCTTGCGCAGCGGGATGGTCAGCGCGGTGAAATCTGCATTGTAGACCGGATCGCCATCCGCCAGACCCGGAATGATCTTGCCGGTAGCGAAATCCACCGACCAGAGCGGCTCGTTGGCAAGGTTCTGCATCCCGCGATCACGCCACTTCCATCCGACCCAGTTGTTGAAGTCGTCCGGCGAACCGACGCGACCGGTCAGGATATCCACGATCAGCGTCTCGTGTCGTGGCAGGTCGCCAAACTCCGAAAGCGTCGCGCCCGTTCCGCCCGCTGGCGCGGGAGCGGCAGGCGTCGCCGCCGAACCGGCTGGCGTTGCTGCTGGCGTCGCAGGTCCTCCCCCGCAGGCGGCGCTGATCAGGCTCGCCGCGAGCAGCAGCCCCATCAGAAGCATTCGTGTCCGTCTCACGTCGCACTCCTTTGTGTTGCAAAAGATCGAATACCTCTAACCGCCCGATGAGATTGCGCGGCACGACTGGCGCACAACCAGTCGCGTCGGCACCTTGTGGACCCGGGTTTCGCAGGGATGTCCCTGGATGAGTTGAAGCAGAATCTCCGCCGCCAGTGCGCCCATCTTTTCGATGAACTGATCGACGGTGGTGAGCGGGGGATTGAGCAGAGCGCCAGCAAGGGTGTTGTCGAAACCGATCACTGAGAGATCGTCGGGAATATGCAACCCGAGTTCCGCTGCCGCATCGTAGACGCCGAGCGCTGTATCATCGCTCGATGCCATGATTGCGGTCGGCGGATCCGGTTGCGACAGCAGACGGAGCGCGCCAGCAAACCCCTTTTCGCGGGTGTAGTCTCCTTCGACCGTCAGCGCCGGATCGAACGGTATGCCCGCCTCTCCCAAAGCGTCGCGGTAGCCATCGAAACGACGCACGGCGCTTTGCAGGTCCATGCGCCCGGTGATGAACCCGATCCGACGATGCCCCAGCGCCAGCAGATAGCGCATCGCCTCCAGAACGCCCTGCCGATTGGTGGAGATGACGGCGGGAAATTCAGTATCCGCCTGATTCGGGTCCACAGCGACAATCGGGAAGGCAGTGCGATACGTGGCGGCGCGCGGCGTCACAACGATGATGCCATCGGTGACGGCGCCGTTGAGTTGCGCCACCTGCCGCTGTTCCCACTGCGCCAGCGTCTCGACGCTGCGCCGCGCGCTGGCATACGCCAGCAGGTCGTAGTCGTGCGCTGCCGTGACCTCGTTGATCCCCTTGATGACCATCGAGATGAAGGGATGCCACATATCCTGCACGATCACGCCGACGACGCGGGTCGTCCGGCTGCGCAGACCGCGCGCCGCCAGGCTCGAAGCGTATCCGAGCTCCTCGATCACACGGCGCACGGCGGCGGCAGTCTCAGGCGCCACGTCGTCCTTGCCGTTCAGAACGCGTGAGACCGTCGAGACCGACACGCCAGCGGCGCGGGCTACATCTCGAATGGTGATACCTGTGTGTGGATCGTGCATGAGCGTGGAGGGGGGATGCAACGCCTTCGGTAACGATACCGGCATCGTTACCGGTATCGTTACCGATCCTAACAGAAAATAGACGAATTGTCAATCCCTGACTTACGCGGCGCTTGACGCTCCCCAAGGCGCACGGTATCCTGAGCGATGATCGATGCTTCAATGAGAAAGGCGCCCGCTATGCTTACCCGCCCGATCGGCGTCTACATCAATTGGGCTGCTTACGATGAACTCTCCGATGTGGTCGAACTGACCGAGACCCTTGCCATGCGCCAGCTCGACGAGGTAGCGCGCCTCAAGCGACTCGGCGTGCAGATCGATTACTATGTGATGGATGCATTCTGGTTTGCGCCCGACACCGGGTTTCGCACCTGGCGCGCTCCCCACTGGTCAACCGACGGTCCGCGGCGCTGGATCGAGGGATGCGCCGCCATCGGCGTCAGACCGGGTCTCTGGCTCACTGCCAATTCGCTCATCCGTCAGACGCTCCATCCGATGCAGCCTGTGCCAGAATGGGAGGACTCGTTCGATCCCGACCTCAATGCGCTCTGCTGCTTCTATGGCGGCTTTCTGCCGCACTTTATCGCAACGCTGGAACAGTGGCACGCTGCTGGCGTGCGCCTGTTCAAAATCGATTTCGCCCATTTCGACGCGGCGCCGCCCCACCTGAAACGCACGATGCTCCCCGCCGACATTCGCCGCGCTAACCAGGCAGTGTGGCGCGGCGCGGTCAAGGCGTTCCGCCAGGCGCACCCCGATGTGCTGTTTCTGGCGTACAACGGCTTTGAGGAGCGCTCCATTCAGCATGCCACTGATCTCCCGCTCTACGGTGCGATCGATACGCGCTGGCTGGAAGTGTTCGACTCGCTCTACTGCGGCGATCCCCGCCCTGCCGATACGCCAGCGATGAACTTCTGGCGCGCCAAAGATATCTATTCCGACCATATGGTGCGCGTGTATCAGTTCAATGGCGTTCCGCCGCCGCGTATCGACAACAGCGCCTTCATGATCGGAACAACCGGCACCTGCTACTACCGCGGCGCGGCCGCCTGGCGCGGCATGCTGCTGCTCAGCCTGGCGCGCGGCGGATGGGTGAACACGTATTATGGCAACCTCGACCTCCTGAATGATGATGATGCGCGCTGGTTCGCTTCTGTTCAATCCACATTCTTCGATCTGATGCGCCGCGCGCCGGTGCAAAGTTTTGGCGGACTGCCGGGCGCTGCGCAGCCCTACGGCTACCTG
>JANWXL010000285.1 GCA_025055265.1 Roseiflexus sp. | reverse complement strand
AGCGCTAGCGCGCTCAGCGCCAGCGCGTGAATGTGCAGTGCCGTATCCGGTCCCAGCACAATGACCAGCGCTGGCAGTGGCGGCACGACCGCCAGCCAGAGCCACCAGCGGCACTGGTTAATGCGATAGCGGAGAGTGCAGAAGATAGTGGAAAGCACCAACGTAGTACTGAAGGCGAGCCGGTCGCTCCATCCAGCCAGGTATGCGACGCTATGACTCAGGACAAGCAGGGGGAAAGCGACCAGCGAGACGTGCAG
Organism: Roseiflexus sp.; assembly: GCA_025055265.1. Taxonomy (GTDB): domain Bacteria; phylum Chloroflexota; class Chloroflexia; order Chloroflexales; family Roseiflexaceae; genus Roseiflexus. The sequence goes on along the minus strand of JANWXL010000285.1, from coordinate 3,134 downwards.
GATGCCTGTTGCCGGTTCGAATGCACCGGATGATCGCATGCGCGCACTCAACGGGGTCAGGACCGTCAACAGGCTGCATGCAATCACAAATTGCCATTCCAAACGCAGCACCTCAGGCGCGGCGAAGATCAGGCTAAGGGCGGCAACCGTCGTCGCGCCGCTGTAGAACGCATGCCGGGTGCGCCAGGCTATCAGGAGATAGATCAGCAGGCTCAGAAACGATGTCAGTTGCCATGCCGGGCGCAGCGCGAGATCGAGCAATCCGGGTCGAGTGAGGGCAAAGGCGACGACTGGCGCCAGCGCGGCGGCAATCTTCTGCAGGTTGGTGCCAGCGGTGCGCAGGTTAGGACGGCGTGTCATCCATGTTCCCGTTCCCCAGATGGCAAGGGTGGCGCCTGCTAACAGAGCGAACTGCACTGCTGGCGAGAAACTAGCCCAACTGAAGATGACCAGCGTAAGACTGGACATCACCAGCAAAAAGGCGCCGAGATAGAGCAGAGCGCGGCGAGAGCTTGGTGCAAGCAGCGCAGCAACCCATGACCACCTGTCTTGAGCGCTGACGGGTGATGAACCGACAGGCGCTGGCTCGGAGGCGCTGATGGGCGTTGCGGAGAGGAGCGGTGCAGTAGAGGCTTCGAGCGGCGCTGCGGCAACGGGGGCTGGCTCGGGGGCGCTGACGGGCGCTGATGGCGCAGAGGCGACGGGCGGTGTGCCGAATCCGGCAGCGACAAACTCTTCAACAATCAGGTTGTGAATCGTGGCGCCGACCTCCGGTGACAGTCGCTTCTCCTCAATCCAACGAGCTACCAGAGCGTCAAACGTGACGAGATCGTTACGGGTGATCCTGCGTCGTGGTTGAACTGTGTGCGAACGAGAAGAGCGTAGGGTCAACCAGAGAACGAACAGGATGCCGATCAACAGGATTGTCAGACAGCAAACGCCCTCGAAGTTCATAACCGCCTCGCAGAGCACTCTCGAGCGCTACCAGTTCGAGTCTGTAACGAGATTTCGGTTACGTGCCTGTCGATTGATCACTCGACATCCGTAGCGTTTCTTAGTAAAGGTCGGCGTCTGGGCGCGAAGCCTCACAACTTATGATACACCTTTGCGGCAGTATTTCTCAGAAGAGAGATTAGCGCGGAGACGCAAAGGCGCAAGGTTTCGCTATCAACATGAACGCCTTTGCGTCAGCATTTCTCAGAAGCCCTCCGTCTGTTTCACTATCAGATCGCCAATGCGTGACGCTCGCCAGCATACTGGCGACGCAGCCATTTTTCGAGCTCAATCAATATGTACCCGATAATCGGAACGATCAGAATACGCCCCCACGCCTCGAGGCTGATCGGTGCGCTGTTCAGAATCTGGTTCATCCACGGCAGGTAAGTGAATCCCAGTTGCAGCAGGATGATAATCCCAAGGCCGACGAACAGCCAGCGGTTGCTGAACACGCCGATCTGAAACATCGAGTGCGTGAGCGAACGACAGTTGAGCAGGTAGAAGACTTCAATCATGACGATGACATTGACCGCCACCGTGCGCGCTTCGGCGAGACCGGCGCCAGATTGCACTTCCCACTCAAATAGCGCAAACGCGCCGATCATGATCAGAACGCCAACTGCCAGGGTACGCCAGATCAGGGTGACGTCCAGAATCGGTGCATCCGGTTTGCGCGGCGGGCGCTTCATAATGCCTGGCTCTTTCCCTTCGGCTGCCAGCACCAGACCAAGCGCAGCGACCGTCACCATATTGATCCAGAGGATCTGCACCGGCAGCACCGGCAGCGCCGACCCGATCAGGACAGCGGCCAGAATGACCAGTCCCTCGCCAATGTTGGTCGGCAGCGTCCAGACAATGATCTTGGTCAGGTTGTCGAACACGCCGCGCCCTTCCTCTACTGCCGCCTCAATCGTGGCGAAGTTGTCGTCGGTCAGCACCATGTCCGCCGCTTCCCGCGCCACGTCGGTTCCTGTCAAACCCATGGCGACGCCAATATCCGCCTGTTTCAACGCCGGAGCGTCGTTAACGCCGTCGCCGGTCATAGCGACGATGTGGCCGCGTGATTGCAGCGCTTCGACCAGGCGCAGCTTTTGTTCCGGCGTGACCCGCGCAAAAACGGTTGTTCGCTCGGCAGCGTCAGCGAATTCCTCGTCTGACAGTTGCTCAATCTCGCGACCGGTCAGCACCGATGGTCTGCGCCCGCCGTTGAGTCCAATCTGTTCGGCGATGGCGGCGGCGGTCAGCGCGTGATCGCCGGTGATCATTTTCACGCGAATGCCGGCCTGCTGGCAGGCACGCACCGCTGTGATCGCCTCAGGGCGCGGCGGATCGACCATGCCCTGCAACCCCAGGAAGGTTAATCCGCTAGCCACATCAGCATGGTCCAGCGACGTAGTTCCGGCGGGCATACAACCGCGCGCAAACGCCAGCATGCGCAGCCCTTCCGCTGCCAGTTTGTTGGTGGCGCGGTGGATGGCATCGGCGTCGCATGGCACGAGGCGACCGGCGGCATCGAGCATGGTGTCGCAACGCGAGAGGATCGCTTCCACCGATCCTTTCATATAGACAATGCGCTCTCGGTCAGGACCAGCGTCATGGAGCGTCGCCATGTACTGGTGCTGCGATTCGAAGGGAATGGCGTCGATGCGTGGTGGAAGCCGATCGTGGCGGGGGATGCCCGCTTTGTGCGCTGCAACAATGAGCGCCCCTTCGGTCGGGTCGCCGCGCACGTCCCAGCGCCCGTCCTTTTCGATCAGTTCGCTATCGTTGCACAGGAGACCGGCGCGCAGACATTCCGCCAGCGCGATGTGCGACTCGAGATTGACCGGAACGCCGTTGTGTCGGATCTCACCCTCCGGCTGATACCCCGTTCCGGTTGTTTCGTACTGCTCGCCGCCAGCCACGATGCGCTGCACTGTCATCTGGTTTTGCGTCAGCGTGCCGGTTTTGTCGGAACAGATGACCGTGGTGCTGCCCAGGGTCTCGACGGCTGGCAGTTTGCGAATGATCGCCCGCCGCCGCGCCATGCGGGTGACGCCAATCGCCAGGGTGACGGTAACAGCAGCGGGAAGCCCTTCGGGAATAGCGCTGACGGCAAGCGCAATCGCCGCCATCAGGGTGTCGAGGAGCGGTTGATT
>JANWXL010000276.1 GCA_025055265.1 Roseiflexus sp. | reverse complement strand
ACAAAAAGCAAAAGCGGTCGCCAAAGCGACAACGGTCTTTTCCCTTACCCTGGTCATGTATGATATGATGTATCCGGGAAAGGGAGCAGCCTGATGAACATCGTTCTTCCGGTTCTGCGTGTCGCCTCCCACTGGTGGATTCACCGGTACGAGGGTTCGACTCCCTCAGCTCTGCTCCGGAGAGCCAGCGCGTATGCGGCAGATCAGCAGTCCTGCAGGTTCAGACCTCCACTGCTGTTCTGCGGCTCTTCGGCGCAGGGCGCTCCCCTGAGACAGGGTTGATGCCATGACGCCTTCACTCGAACTTGTGCTGATAATCGTCGTCGTCGTTCTTCTGATCATCGCGGTCGTTCTGAGGTACACTCTACGCCGCATCGTGATCTTCGAGTTCGAGCGTGGCTTGAAATACGTCAATGGTCGGTTTGCGGGCGTCCTGCCAGCCGGGATTTACTGGTTCACGCACTTCAACACTGATATTCGAAAGGTGGACATCCGTCCGGTATTCGTTTCTATTACCGGTCAGGAGGTATTGAGTTCCGACGGGGTCACTTTGAAGATCTCACTTGCGGCAAGATACCGGATCGTCGATCCAGCGGTTGCCATCAATCAGATCGAGAACTACCAGCAGGCGCTCTACCTTGAGTTGCAGATGGGTCTGCGGGAACTTGTCGGCAGCGCAACCGTCGACGATCTTCTCGAGAAGCGGTCCGAGTTTGGGGCGCGCTTGCTTGAACAAAAGAAGCCAGCGGCCGCACAATTGGGCTTGTTGCTGGAGTCTGTCGATGTCAAGGATGTGATGTTCCCTGGAGATCTCAAGAAGATCTTCGCGCAAGTCGTGAAAGCTCGCAAAGAAGGTCAGGCGGCGCTTGAAAAGGCCAGAGCGGAGACAGTCACCCTGAGACACCTGGCGAATGCCGCTGCCCTGATCGAACGCAATCCGACCATCCTTCAGCTCCGTCTGCTGCAATCCGTTCAGGACTCCGCTGGCAATACGCTCGTTCTCGGAATGCCGCCCCAGTCCACGCCGTTGCCGGTGCGCGAGCAACAGGCTGATCGCGGGTCAGATCTTCTCGAACAATCAGAAGGGTGAAGCCCCGGGCGCCAGACGGTCATCCCCCTCAATGCTGGCCACCCCGGCGCCTGCCTCCGCCACGGGCTGCGGCGCGGCCCTTCGCCGCGCCGCAGGAGCCAAGTTGTGCAGACCCTGGGAGCTTTACCAGGAACGTATGCCAGGAATGAACTGTATCTCCGACACTAGCCTGATCAGGGTTGGCGTGTAATTGATCACGATGAGCGTAAACGCGATCGCCAGCCAGGGCTTGAAGTTGTCCAGCACCCGCGGACCATCTTCAGGACCCGACACGGCGCGCGCAAATGGAACCATCGGAACTGTGTCCTTCTTCCCGGCGGTGATCGTCAGTACCATGTTGAGGTAGTACAGAATGGCGCTGATGAACATAATGATCGCGCCGACCGCAATCACCGGCAAGAGCGGTTCCCATTCAGGGTGGAGTTCGCGCATCGCTCCAATTGCAGTGCGCCGCGGCATGCTCAACAACCCCAGCATGTGCATCCAGTGCGAGAAAATGCCCATGCCGACGAACCAGGTCCACGCCTGCACTAGTGCCATTGTCGGGCTCCACAATTTGCGCCCGGTGAGGTGCGGCACAAGCCAATAGGTGATGCCCATGAAACTGAGCGTCACCGCCGTGCCGACCGTCAGGTGGAAGTGTCCTGAGATCCAGGATGTGTTATGCACCACCAGGTTGATGTTGTACGAGGCGTTGATCAGCCCGCCAGCGCCGCCAAAGGCGAACAGGATCATCGCCAGCGTCTGCGTGGTGAAACTCGGGTCACGCCATGGCAGGTTGAAGACCCACACCAGCCATCCTTTGCCGCCGCGCGCTCGTCCGCCGTTCTCGAGCGACGCCACGACGTTGAAGAAGGTCAGCAGACTCGGGAAGAAGACGCCAAAGGTGAAGATGGCGTGTATCAGTTTCCAGATCTCGCTGATGCCAGGATCGGTGTACTGGTGGTGCATCCCGATCGGCGTCGAAAGGATCAGGAACAGAATGAATGATACGCGCGCCATCGGGTCGCTGAACAACCGTCCCCCTGCCTGCTGCGGCACGAAGTTGTACCACGAAATATAGGCGGGCAGCAGCCAGAAGTAAACGATGGGGTGCCCGGTGAACCAGAAGAGGGTGCGCGCCAGCACCGGGTCGGTTCCCTGCACCAGCCCCAGCGACCACGGGATCAGCAGAAAGATCATCTCGGTCGCAACGCCGAAGGTGCAGATCACCCACATCGTCATGGTGACGATCGCCATGAACGCCGGGAGCGGAATGCGCGCTGCGGGATTGGCTGCGCGCCACTGTCGCAGCATCATCACCTGATTGATCAACAACAGCCAGGTGCCGACAACCACCAGCGTCAAACCGATGTAGAAGAGCGGATCCGCCTTGAGCGGCGGGTAAAAAGTGAACAGGACGGTCGCATTGTTGAGCAGCAGCGGCAGTGCAGCAATCAGGAGACCGCCCGTCATGACGCCAAACGTCGTCCACCCGAGGGCGCGGCTTGCCAGAGGAATGCCCAGCGACCGCGAGGTGACGAACGTCAACCAGCCGATGATAAAGAACGTGGTAAAGACCAGCACATTGAGCACGCCGTGCAACGCCAATCCCTGGTAATACCCTCCGCGCAGGATTGGCGAAATCGGCTTATACAGGTCGATGCCGTTGTACTGAAGCGCCTGCATGACGCCGAACAGACCGCCGATCGCTAGCGCGACGAATGCGATCAGCATGTTCAGCCCCGTCAGGCGATACTCCGTGGCAAACACGCCGACTTCGGCGCGTTCAGCAGTCACGGAAACGCCAGAGACTCGCGCTGTAGCCATACTCTCTCCTCAATCCAGGTCGCCGCACTGCAAACGTGGCAGGACGGCGGACGCGCAATGACCGTCTCTCTTACAATGCTTGCCCTGACAGTGAGCGTTGGCTGAGCCTGTCGAAGCCAACGCTCGCCGCACAGCGGACGCGAACCGCACTAGCGATTGGTTGAAGCCGTCTGCGCCGGCTTTACAATGAGCTTGCCCACCATCAGATGGTGCCCCGCGCCACAGTATTCGTGGCAGTAGATGTAGTACTCGCCTGGTGTGTCGAACGTGGTCGTCATCCGCGAGATTTGTCCGGGAATGACCATCATGTTGATCGGTGACTTCTCGATCTTGTAGCCGTGAATGACATCGCGGCTGGTCACGATGAACGTCACTTTCGAGCCAGCCGGGATCTCAATCTCTCCGGGGGAGAAATTGAACAACTGTGCAATCACGACAGCCTCATAGCGCCCTGGCGCGAGTTCGCGCAGTCCGGGCTTATCGAACGGCGCCGTTGTGCTGAGCGCTTTCGGATCGACGCGCCCCGCATCTCCCGGCACCGCAATGCCCACAGCGAATGCTGTGATCACAATCGCAACCAGAAATGCGATTGGCACTGCGACACTGGGAAGAATCCAGGCAACCTCGAAGAGATATCCCAGATATTTCCGGTTCATTGTCCCCCCCTCACGCCGCCATTGGCCAGAAGCTGCAGATACACTTGGATCCACAGCCCTGCAAGGATCGCCAGGTACGTCAGTGTGATGAGCAATGCGCCTCGCGGCAGTTCGTGGTTCTCGTGCTCTTCCGCCTCTTCCCGCTGCTCAGTGACTGGCTGTTCGGTCATAGATTGCGGTTCCCTTCTAGTGTTTGAAACGATCACCTGATATGAGCGATGTGCGACGTGTCTGCGGGCATTGCACCGCAATGCCCCTACGTGGGCATTGCACCGCAATGCCCCTACGTGCCGCTATCCACAACCTTCCTGCCCGCAACAGGCGACCTGTCCGCCTCGTTCCTCTCGCCTCTCACCTCTTGCCCCTCACCTCGGATAACAAACAAAGATATGCGCTGCCTCATAGATCGGTCGCGCCACATCGCTGCTATTCGCTTCCTGTTCCACCAGCCCAATGTCGCGTAGGACGATTGCAGGGTCGAGGCGCGCACCATCATACTCGGCGCGCAGCAGACCGGTTTCGTCCACCAGCACAACACGCTGATCGAGATCGATGGTCTCGCCGTTCACCCGGTAGTAGACGCCGTACTCGCCGCCAATCAGTTGCTTGAGCTCGCGGGCTGAACCGGTCAGGAAGATCCACTCCGACGCCGCGACATTCAGGCGCGCAGCGTGGGCGCGCAGTGTCGCCGGGGTGTCATTGTCAGCGTCTACGGTGATCGTCACCAGGCGTACCCGCGTTCCCAGGCGACCATCCGCGCGCAGGGAGTCGACGACGGTCAGCAGGCTGCGTTCCATCGTTGCGCAGCGTTCGCCACAGCGCGTGTGCGCAAAATTGATGAGCAGCACGCTGCCGCGCAGGTCAGTGTCGCTTACCCAGCGACCATCCTGATCGGTCAACATAAATGCGGGCGCCTGGCTGATCCGTGGCAACACCTGAACAGGGCGGGCAATGACAAACCAGAGGATGAGAACGACCAGCGCAGCAAACATCGCAGCCACGCCGTACAGTGCGCGCCTGATCCAGCGTGCAGACGCCGGGTGAGAACCCTCAACCGGACGAGCGCTCCTCTGCAAGGGCGTGGCGCTGACTCGGGGCGATGAAGAATGCATGGCGCGCCTCAGTGAACCGGAATAGCGTCCGTGATTCTTCGTGCTTCGTGGCACAAAGTTCGTGGGAAGTATAGAGCGGGAAGAGCGCGTGCGGAGTTACGAACCCGCAACATCTGGTTAGAGGGCGTTTACTGGAGAGGAGCCGTGGAAGGAGCAGCGTGGGGGCACGGCGCGCCGTGCCCCCACATGCCCCCACAAATGATGTCCAGATGCGACTTAATTGAACAATCCGCGCATGTTGACCATCTCGTAGTCGGCGTTGGCTGAACCCGTCGAAGCCAGCGCTCACCGCTCCACAGGCGCGGGCGCGTGATTGTCCAGGTTGAAGTTGATCTTCCTGTTAGAAAAACCCCAACTCCTCGCGCGCTTCTTCGCTCATCATTGAAGGATTCCAGAAGGGGGTCCAGACGAGGTTGATCTGCACATCCTCCAGATTGCTGTACACCTGGCTGAGGCTCTCGATTTCGCGCTTCGCCTGGGTGAGGATCTGCGGTCCGGCAGGGCACGCGGGAGTCGTCAGGGTCATATCGACCACCACACGTCGACCACCGTCCTGAATATCGATGTTGTACACCAGCCCTAGATTGACAATATCCATCCCGATTTCGGGGTCATAGACATTCTTCAGTGCGCTGCGTACCAACTCTTCTGTAATCATATGCAATCACTCCATGATAAAGTCCCTAACCACTGGCAGAGGCCGCTGTCGGCTCGACCGTTTCTGGCGCTCCAAAGCGCACTTCGAGCACCCCTTCGCGAAACACAGCGCGCTTCGCCGGTCGCTCCGCGAGGGTCAGCGGCAGGATCATGTCGCGCTTGAAATTGCCGATGGCGATAAACAACTCGTCGCCGCGTTTGGTGATCGACACTTTGCCGATTTCGACGTGCGGCAGCGGCAGGCGCATGACGTATTCGTCGCCGTCGCGCACAATTTCCTGCGTTGTGCCGCGGAAGAAGACCTTTGTCGGATCTTCGTCCTTGAACAGGTCGTGCCCAACCTGTGAAAGATCCTTAATTCCCCTGATATCGTGCGGGTAGTGCGGCGCTTCCCAGATCGGCAGCGGCGCGAACAGGTCGTGCACCATTTTGCGATACGACGACTGCATTTCGTACAGGCGCTCCATGAATTCGCCGACGACCGCGTTGCGCGGCAGGACCCGGTTGAGCACCACGCCATCGACCGGGTAGCCAAACAGCGCCAGATACGTCGCTGCGCGCTGCGCCTCTTTGATGACCATGCGCTCCGGGTTGACCACCAGCCGGTACGAACTGATGTCAGGGTCGGTCAGCATCTGTCGCAGCGCCTCGACCCCTTTCGTCAGGCGGTCGAGCGTCTCAAAGGCGTTGGTTGCCGGAATCAGGGCGCGCACCAGCGGCTTGGCGACGCTCTTAGTGCCGGGGTCCCAATCCATCACCCGCGCCGCGTACCACTGGAAGGTCTCCGGCATGGTCAGCAACCGAATGGTTTCGCCGGTCGGCGCGGCATCGACGATCACGGCGTCGAAGTTGCCCTCGCGCGCCTGCCGCCGGATGTGGAGCAGGCTGACGACCTCTTCCATGCCGGGGATGATCGCCAGTTCTTCCGACGCCACATCACTGACGCCGCGACGTTTGAGCAGCCCTGCCAGATAGGTGCGCAACTCCCCCCAGTGTTGCCGCACCTCTTCAAGAACATTGATTTCCTGCCCCCAGAGTCGATCGGTCAGTTGAGTCGGTTGCGGTCCAAGCGGATGGTCGAGCGCATCAGCCAGGCTGTGCGCGACATCGGTGCTGACTACCAGCGTGCGGTAGCCGAGTTCGGCGGCTCGCACCGCAGTCGCCGCCGAGGTGGTCGTCTTGCCGACGCCACCCTTGCCCAGGTAGAGTATCAGGCGCATGGCACCTCGTGTGCGCGATGGAACTGGAGCGGCGGCGCGCGCCCGCGCGTCCAGGGTCTTGCGTTTGCTGCGTCGATGCAGCAGCGAACGCTCCGTCCTCTCCTCACTACTACGCTATCTGAATTGTAAAGGTTGCGCGCTATGGCTGTCAAATCGCACGGGCGGCGCGCACCGCCTGATACGCATCGACAATCCCGGCGCCGTATCGGATGGTCAGGGCTGTTGAACTGTCGCTGCCCGCACACGGTGCCAGCGCCGCCCCTTCCTGCGGCGCCGGTCGCGCGGTTGTGCGCAGTATCTCTTCCGTGCGCTCGACATCGCCGATGAGCGTCGGGTTTGCCGACCACATCAGCGCAACCACACCGGTGACGTGCGGCGCCGCGATCGAGGTGCCGCTGCCGGTCATGTAGCCGCTCCCTGGTGCAGCAGCGAGTACATTGACCCCTGGCGCTGCAATGTCCGGCTTGATCCGCCCGCTTCCATCCGCTGTCACAGGACCAATGCTGCTGAAGGGAGCAACAAAGCCGTCGCTATTCACGGCGCCAACGGTAAAAACGGCGTCGTAGAGCGCGAGGGGCGCGTTCAGACTGCTGCACGCCGGTCCATCGTTGCCAGCCGCGGCGATAGTGACCATCCCCGCAGCGCGCAGCGCCTCGGCTGCGGGCAGGAGTGTATTTGGATCGCACCCTTCCAGGTCTTGTGGGCACCCCCAGGAGTTGTTCGTTACGTCGGCGCCAAGCGCCGGGTCGCCGTCGCGCAAAGGATCGCCGTCTGGCGGGAAGGGCGCCAGCATGAACTGCATGCAATCCAGATAGCGCGCGGCGTTCCCCACATTACGCGCCAAGTTGACACACGCAATCCAGGTGGCGTCAGGCGCAACGCCGACGCGGTTGCCGACCGCGGCGCTCAGGGTGAAGGTGCCGTGCCCATTGTAATCCACCGGTTCTGTCGCGCCGCCCCACGGATCGTACCAGTTGTAATTGTGGACAACTGTGCCATCCGCACGCACGCCCCGGTAACTGTCGCGCAATTCGGGGTGATCCCACTGCACTCCGCTGTCCATCAACCCGACGACCACACCCTTGCCGCGCACGCCCAACTCGTTCCAGACGCGATCGGCTTCAATCATGGTCAGGTTCCAGGGCGGTTCGTCGGGTGCAGACATATCGCCTCTTCCCGCTTCCAGCGGTTCGGGAAGCGGACGCAGCACCGGATTGGGGACGACCCGATCCACCTCCGGTCGCGTCTCCAGCCACAGGCGCATCAGTATGTCACCTTCGACTTCCAGCGCGTTCATCAGGTAGTAGGGGCGATGCCAGACGCCAAGACGGGCAAGATCGTCGCGCAGTCTGGCTTGCGTTGCATCGGCGTGACGCACGAGGTTCTCGTACACGGCGCGTCGCCGCGCGTGGTAATCGTTAATCGAAGCCATTGCAGACAGGTCCGCCTGATCCTTCAGGATGACGAACAGCCGATCACCGTACAATCCAGGTTGCCCGACGCTGCCATACACCACAGCGCCAGCCAGCCAGAGCGCCGCAGCGCCTGCGATGCCAGCCTGCGGCGCACGCTCCGTCGCCTGGCGCAGCAGCAGCATCACGCCCGACAGGATCAGCGCCAGCAGCATGCTGACGCCGACCGCGCTCATCGCCCAGGCGATCCCTTCGCGTCCCTGCACCAGCAGTTCGACGTGGAGCGTATCCGGGTCAGCGAACAGCAGCGGCGGCGCAATCGCCAGCGCAACGAACAGCGCCAGCGCTCGCGAGTCGGGCGTATACCCGCGTCGGACGCCAGCAACCGCGCCTGCCAGCCATCCCAGCGTCGGCAGCAGCGGCAGCAGCAGCAACGCCTGCCCGCCAACCCCGATGTTCCACCCCAGGATCAACAGGAGTATCCCGATAACGATGCCGCCGGTGAACAGCCCCGGACCGTCTGGATCGGCGGGAAGCGGACGCAGGTAGACCCGTGCAGTCAGCAGACCAGCGGTCGCGCCAAACAACCCGGCGGCGGCAAGACCGAGCAGAATGTCGAGCAGCGACCCGAGCGCGCCCCACGCCAGCCAGGGCAGCGCCAGCAGCGCCGCGGCGCCAGCCGCGAGCGGCGTGCCTACCCGTCCGATTTCGGTTCTCTTCTCCGGGAAACGCCAGCGCACCACGAGCCAGAGCGCACCCAGGTACGCCGCCATCAGCGCCACGCGCACTGCGGCGGCAATCTGCGCTTCCGACGAGGGTAGCGCGGCAGCCGGGATCATCAACCAGGTCAGCGGCAGCGCCAGCAACCAGGCGTGCAGCGCCGCACGCATCCGCGGCGCGCGTGTGGTCGCCAGCGCCCCCAGAAACAGCAGACCGAAGAGTAGCGAGGCGGTTGGCAGAGCGACGTCGCCGGCAACGCGCGTGTTTGCCAGCGGGGCTGCAATCAGTACCAGCGCCACAGCGCCGCACGCCGACATCACAGCCACGACCAGCGCGGCGAGCAAACAACCGGCGCTAGATTGGCCTGGCGGAGATAGTGTATCAGGAGTGTGAGGCGTGGGTGTGGTCGAGATCATAGTCTGGTCGGCGCTCCTCGGGAGCAGGACGCTGCGGGCTGATGAACATTCACAACATAATCCGTCATTCGCGCTGCGCCTGGCGGATGATG
>JANWXL010000267.1 GCA_025055265.1 Roseiflexus sp. | reverse complement strand
ATATTGACAGTCATTGTTCTTTACCGTTCACAGAAGCGCAACTTGCGTCACGCAGCCTTATCCCTGTCCTGGTATCCAGCTATACTCGCGCATTGCATCGCGGAAGCGCCCCTGACGCGAGTAGGCGTCGCCCAGGGTGCGATGCAATTTACGCAGCAGGTTCGTATCGCTGGTTTCAGCGATCATATCGGTAAGATCCTCGACGATCTCATCAAGGAGGACATTCTGCTTGATGAGGCGGCGATAGTGCTGCATTGCAGTCTCCAGCATGCCCACCTGACCGCCAACGCGCGCGATCGAGAGGCGCAGGAGATGATTGTTCGGATCGGACTCGAGCATCTGGAGATACTCTTGCAACTCCGGGTAATCGCTCAGGTCGCGAATGTCCTCAGACGGCTGCGCTGGCGGAGGAGCAGGCGTTTGCACGGCAGCAGGCGGCGCAGACGGCGCTGCTGTCGGAACGGACGCAGCAGGCGTCGGCGCTAGCTCCGGCGTGGTGATCGGCGGCTGCGCTTCTTTCAGGTCCAGAGCTGGCGATTCTGGCGGCGCTGCGGCTTCTGACTCGGCGACGGCCGGCTCAAGATCGAACCACGATGTAGCGTCCAACTCAGGCGCAGTGGAGGATGGCGGCGGTGCACTGGTTGCTGCCGCCGTCTCGTTCAGCAGAGCAATCTCATCATCCGACAACCCCAGTTCCTCAAGCGAGAAGGGGGCGAGCGGCGGTTCTTCCGCAGGCGGCGCTGGCGCTTCTTCCGCGCGGCTGGCGGCAGCGGCGAGCATAGCGATCTCCCCGTCCGCTGCGCTGGACTCTTCCGACGAGAAGGGGGTGAGCAGCGGTTCTTCCGCAGGCGGCGCTGGCGCTTCTTCCGCGCGGCTGGCGGCAGCGGCGAGCATAGCGATCTCATCGTCCGACAGTCCCAGTTCCTCCAGCGAGAAGGGACGCATCAGGTCTTCTTCCTCAGCTTCAAACGCAGCGGATGCGGCGCTTTCCGGCGTCGCTGACGCTTCTTCCTCCGCATACTCTTCGTCGAGATCGATGATCTCGTCACCATCGCGAATCTCAATGCGCGCTGCATGGAGCCTGCGCCCGATCTCGTCGATGCGCGCCGCTTCCGCTTCAGGATCCTTCACAGCAGCAATAATGTCGGCAATATCGACGTAGCCGCGCTCACGACCGATCTGGATCAACCGGTTGACCACATCGTCATCACTGATAGACTCAGGCGCAGATCCGACCGGCTCGAACGCAGCAGTCGACGGTTCGCTCACAGGTGCGGGTTCTGGAGCCCATTCCAGATCACCTCCAGTTCCCAGAGCCGCCAGTTCCTCCTCAGTAAGGCCCAGGCGTCTTTCGTCGTACTCTCCCCCTGCTTCCTCGAGCCCTGCCAGGTCGAACTCTGCCAGTTCCTCTTCCGAAAGACCGAGATCAGCAAGCGAGAATGGCTGCAGATCCTCGATGCTGAGGGCTTCTTCGGCGACCGGCTCTGACGGCGCCTCGACTTCTGGCGCTTTCTCAGCAACCGTCGCAGGTTCGACAAACGTTTCGGAGATTGGCTGCACCGCGATCACCTCCATCTCCGGCGCTGGCTCCTCACGAGTCTCAGGTTCGACAGACGCCGAAGGCTGCGCTGCTCCGCCCTCGTCGCCGAGCCCCAGCGCCGCGATTTCTTCCGCAGTCAGACCGAGATCGGCGAACGAGAAGGGTTGAAGCTGACCGCTAGCCAGAGCCTCTTCGATGCTTTCGACCTCCTCGAGCGTCTTCGACATCCTTTCAGGAGCGGAAGGCGCCACCGGCGCTTCGGCGGGAGGCGTTAATGTGGCAGGCGGTTCTTCCTGCGTCGGGATGCCGGTCTCGGCCTGCGCCGCTGGCGCTTCAGGCGCAGCGCTCAGGCCAAGAGCAGCGATCTCCTCTTCGGTCAACCCCAGATCGGCGAATGAGAAAGGTTGAATGACCCCGCTGGCAATAGCCGACTCAATGCTTTCTACGTCTTCAAGCGAAATCGCCTGAAGCTGCTCGCCAGGGGCGGATGGCGTCGAGATGTCTGCCGTCGCCGGTTGTCCCGCCATATCGGAAGGAACGACAGGCTGCGGTTGTTCTTCAACGACGGGCGCAGCCGTAGCGGATGGAACCTCCGATTCGAGCGACTCATCATCACGCAGTGACACGTTGTCCAGCGAGAACAGTCCCAGATGTTCATCCGGAGCGATTGGCGGCATGGGCGGTTCTTCCGCGCGCGGCAATCGCACGCTTTCGCGCTGCTTCTGCAGTTTCGAGAAGATCGTTCCCGTTTCCGGCGTTGACGGAGCAGACGTCGACTGGAAAAACGATGGTTCAGTGCGCTGCGCTGGCTGTTGCCAGCTGAAGCCTCGTGGCAGGAAGGTCTCTTCCTCTTCGACTGGACTTTCAATCGCCTCTTCTGGCGTAAGACCCGCCATACGCGGGCGCTGCGGCGCTGGCGGTTCATCGAGCGAGAAAGGTTGCAGTGATGGCGGCAGTTCTCCGAGGTCTGCCTGACCGCTCATGCTGCCTGTTTCCAATTCTTCGATTGAGAAGGGTTGCAGATCGGGCGGCACGTCACCCGCACTCAGACCGGCGACATCGAGCCCTGCCGCTGGCGTCCGCCCGATCCCCTCCAGGTCGATGTCGTCGAGCGAGAAGGGTTGCATGTCGATATCGACATCTTCGGGTTGCGCCGACTCGGGGGTAGAGATGATCGTTTCACCGCTCAAACTGGCAATCTCCTCAGGAGTCAGCCCCAGCTCTTCAAGCGAGAAGGGCTGCATTGCACTGATGTCCGCCGCCTCTTCTGCGGCAGGCGGGCTGGCGGAGGCGCTGTCGAGCGCGGCAATCTCTTCAGGAGTCAGCCCCAACTCTTCAAGCGAGAAGGGCTTCGGGGCGCCGATGTCGGCTGGCTCTTCGGGCGCAGGTGTAGCGGTTGCCGGTTCTGCCTGTGCAGAGACGTCCGCAGACGCGGGCATTTCCTCTTCCAGAGCGCCAAGGCTGGCAAGTTCGGCTTCGCTCAATCCCAGTTCTTCCAGCGTGAAGGGACGCGTATCTGCGCTGATCTCAACATCGGTTTCTTCAACCGGGTGCGATACGATCGGGGGTGCGGCATCAATGGCCAACAGGCTGGCGAGAAAATCATCGCTGTCGTCGTAGGTTGGCGGGGAAGCAGGCGGCGGAGGAGGCGGGACTGAAACGGCAGTCGGCGTCGTCGCTTCCATCGGGTGAGTCGCAGCCAGTTGTTCAGCGGGAACGGACACCTGACGGTTGAGCCACTCCGCCTCGTCCCATTCCGGAAGTTCCGGATCCGGCACATCGACAGGCGGGAGCGACTCGAACAACGTGCGCGCCATGACCTGATATGGATCAATAGCCGCCGCTGTCTTCCAGTAGTATTCACCCGACGGATTGCCGGAGGCCAGTTCAATATATCCCAGGATCAGGTTGGCTTTCAGCGCGTGAGGATGCTTCTCAAGAATGGCGCGGCATGCCTCCGCCGCATCTTCTTCCTGTTCATCGCGCCAGAGCGCTTCCGCAAGCGCCACCCGCGCATCGAGGCGATCAGGTTGATCCGCCACGACCTGGCGAAACTCAGAGATGGCCTGCGGCAGCATATGACCTTTGGCGTACAACCGTGCCAGACCGGCGCGACTGAGGCGCAGATGAGCGTATTCACTGCCCCATGCATCAGTGTAGAGCCGCAGCAACTGGTTTCGCAACTCCGGCAGATCAGGCTTGATTTCGAGCGCGCGTTCGAACGCAGAGATGGCGCGATCAAGCTGCCCAAGCCGTTCGCAGGTCATCCCCAGCCCGACAAGCGCTGGAACATGCTCAGGGTCGAACTGCAGCACACGCTCGAAATCAGCGCGTGCGTCCTCGTACTGACGACTGGACAGATGCGCTTCTCCCAGCATCTGATGCGCTTCCAGGCAGTGGGGGTAGGTCTCGAGAATATGGTGCGCCATCCCGATCGCACGATCGGGGTCGTTGGTTTCGAGCCATTGCCGAGCCTGGTCGAAAGCCGTCTGCAGGCTCATCCGTGCCATGATGATCCTCCCGGTGTCCGAACTGCGGCGACAGCAGTGTCGTGTAATCCTTTACGCCCTGGATAAAGACTGTACGTGTCAGGGCGCAGCAGCACCCCGTCATGCGTAAAACTAGAGGCATTATAGCGCAAGCGTCAAGGCGATGCAAGAGGATGCACAATTGAATCGCAAGCCGAGAGCGACCTGTAACAGACGCTACAGGTCGCCTGGTTGTCTTGTGCGGGTGTGGTCGGGGCGACTGGATTTGAACCAGCGACCTCCTGAACCCCATTCAGGTGCGCTACCAGGCTGCGCCACGCCCCGTGGCACCCTGTATTGTAGCCCCGACTGGCAGTTCTGTCAATGGCGCGTCCGCCCGACCCATCGGCGGCGTCACCCACACGCGCGTGAGCCTGAATTGCTGCGATAGACCGCGCAGTTCGCGCTCGAAACGTTCCAGCCTGACCGCCTCACGTTCCAGCAGCGACTGCACCAGTGGATCGCCGGTCAACGCCTCGGTCAGGACGATGTCGCCGCCGATGCTCTCGTTCTGCACACGGGCTGCGATATTCACTGTCGAGCCGAAGTAGTCGAGCAGGTTGTTAGCGTTGACCGCAATACAGGGACCGCTGTGCAACCCCAGTTTGACCTGCAACGCCGGGTTGCCGCGCGCCATTTCGCCGAGGGTGAATTCACGCTGAATCTCCAGCGCTGCTGCAACGGCGGCCTCGGTCGAGGAAAAGACCGCCATCACTGCATCGCCAATGGTCTTGACGAGCGATCCGTTGTGTGCGCCAATAATTGCGCTCATCAGCGCGAAATGGTCACGCACCCGCGCATAGGCTGGCGAGTCGCCGATCTGTTCGTAGAGTGCAGTCGAACCTTTCAGATCGCTGAACAGAAACGTCAGGCTCCGAACGGCGATGCCTACCCCTGGCGACAACGCTTCCGACGAGAACAACTGGCGAAACTCGGTGAGTGATGTCACCAGCGCGGCGCTGGTCGCCTGGGCGCTCCAATCGCTGCGCTCGATAACGATCAGCGCCGGGGTGTCGGTTCGATTGTCAATGACGATCGTCACCTCGCCTGCGCCGATGAGCGATTGATCGATCCTGGCGGACTCATTGTCAAAAGCGATGTGTGCCGTCCGCAAAGCGGCGTTGCTCACAACTTCAAACAATACCCGCCCCGTCATCTGGCGGCTGCGCAGACGGTAACGGTCGGGAGTGAGACGCAGTCGCATCTCGCGCCGTCCCCGCGCGGGCAGTGCAATCTGCGCAACAATGTGCGGGGTGTTAGCGGGCCCGCCGATGCAGTAGGAAACATCGACCACTTTACGGGTGGCCGGATTGACACTGAAACGCACTTCGATCGACTCATCGAAATTGGTATCGTAGCGCACATCGCACGACGGACAGTAGGCATCGTGTTCGAGATCGCTGAGTGAACGGACGCGCTGGCTCGGTCCCCGGCAACTGGGGCACAGCACGTCCCATTCGAGATCGAGCAACCCAGCGCGGGTGGCATACAGGCACATGCGCAGCACCTCCATCCGCGGCTCGCCCCACGCATCAGCCAGCGCGAAAGCGCGCATCTTGAGCACCTGCGGATCATCGGCGCTCAGAATGTGCGCAGTCAAGCGGTCGATCAGCGCGTCGCGGACCCCGAACATGTGCAGACGTTTGGCGGCGATACGAAGACGCTGCTGATTGACACGCGGCGCACGGACTGGCGGAAGAACAACCTGCTCGAACGTTGCCGCCAGATGCCCCAGCTTGCGGTATGCCTGGCGCATAGCGCGCAACATCTGCTGCCCGACAATCAGGCGCCCGCCAATGTTGCCGATGATGTTGCGCGGCGCCATGTGGACTTCGACATCGACCTTTGTGCGATCACCCGGCAGTGGAATAAAACGGGTGATGGTCTGCAAACGTTTGACCGGAAGCGGCGGAGCAAATTCGCGCTCGACGGAAAATTGTTGCTCGAAGATCCATTCGAAGGGGTGCTCGCGCCAGTTGACAGGAACCCCCAGGAAATGACCATAGACAATCTGGACGAAGTCCCGATCCGGCCGGGTGCGTTCAAATGCTGGCAGACCGATCATCCGGTTCGTGCGGTCAGTGTCGGAAAGGATGGGCCAGAGACGCTCGACTGGCGCATCAAGGATGACGCTGGAGTAGAGATGAATAGTGTACGGTTCCACGTGCGCCGCCTTCTCGAGTCTTGCAGTTCGCGCCGCCTGGACGGAGAAACTGGCAGCGAGAAGATTATACCGGCAGCGTCCATCGAAGCGGGATGAGAGAATGATTACAATCTGCGCTTATGGAACGAAGCGTTCCTGCACCATGCCTCGCAAACCCAGCGCCTGCGCAATCATCTCGACCACTTCGCGCCGTGCGGCAGCGTCGTGCGCAAAATCGAGATCATCGGTTTCGATGCGCAACACCGGGCACAGCTCAAAGCGTCGCAACCATTCATCGTAGCGCCGGTTCAGATGCTCCAGATAGGCGGACGGAATGGCGCGCTCCGCAGGGCGATCGCGTTCATTGATGCGGCGGATCAGCGTCGGCACGCTGGCGTGCAGATGAACGAGCAGAGTCGGCGGCGCAATTCCCTGCGCCAGCGCCAGAAACAACTGCCGGTACGTGCGGAAGTCGCGATGGCTGAGGATGCGTTGCTCCAGCAGCCCCTTCACAAAGACCTCGTAATCTTCGTAAATGCTGCGATCCTGGCAGACTGAAATCGGCGTATCGGCTATTTCGAGGTGTTGCTGATAGCGCTGCGTCAGGAACCAGATTTGGGAATGAAAACCCCAGCGTTCAGGGTCGCGATAGTAGTCTTCCAGGTACGGGTGATCGGCGACCAGTTCGTAGTACGGCTGCCAGTTGAACTCTTCCGCCAGAATGCCGACCAGCGTGCTCTTGCCGACGCCAATGTTGCCAGCGACGGTGATATGGTAACGTCCGTTTCTCACAGGCGCTCTCCTGTACGGATGTCAGGGCGGCGTATAGGCGATGAACAGGACGACCGGCTCCCATTCTCCCTGGAAGCGTTCGATCACGCCGCCGGGGAAGCGCTGCTGCACGACAGCAAGTTCCGCTTCGCGCTCCGGCAGAAAGATGAAGATCGGGCGTTTTCCATCGGGCGGCAGCGTGATCTGCTCAGGATCGGTCACGGGATTGTGCACATCCATGCCCTCAACGCCTGAAGCGATGAAGCGGATAGTTCCATTCCCGAAGAACATGCGCGGCGGAGTGAACATGTATACGTACACTGGCGCGGGTTGCGCATTCACATAGTGCGCCAGTTTTGTTGCAATTTCGGTGTTGGTCCATCCATACGTCCGGCGCGGGATGTAGTCGCGGAAGTAGAAGTTCAGACTCCACCCCGATAGCAGCGCAACCAGAATCGCCGTGAGCAGCGCCCGCCGACGATCAGTCCATCGGAACGCCTGCCCGGCGAGAGCGACGATCTGTTGCAGAGCCAGCATCACCAGCAGGCAAAGCGCAGGCGCGGTTGTGACATACCGGGGACTTTCGGGAGAGTTGACCAGGAGCATCCCGCCGAGCACCGCTGCGCCGGTCAGCCAGGCGACCGGAAGAAACCACTCAGGGCGCCGCCAGTTGACCAGCGCAAGCGCCGCGCCCAGCACCAGCAACACTGACGAGGCAGAATCCAGCAGCGCAATTTTCGGGTCGTACCAGGCGCCGCGATCCGGCACGAATGTGTAAGCGCCAAAACTCTGGCGCGCCTGATCCAGGATGATGTGAGTGAGAGGAATCCCTTCCGCCAGCTTGTGATCCAGCCAGCCGCTCTGCACTACGCCGACCATCGCCAGGCGAGCAGTCAGAGCAGACGGGTCGTTGATGAAATGGGCAATGAGCGGACCGAATCCCAGGAAAAATCCTCCGATGATCAGGGGCAAACGCGGCGCCAGCCAGCAGAAGCGGCGCCAGTCGGTGATTACCAGATGCGCAATGAGCACGGCAATCAGCAGCGGCGTCAGGCGCGACCCCATGTAGAAGTGCTGCGCAATGCCGCAGATGACGCCGCTCCATCCCAGGGCGAAGGACGACGATCGTCGCATGCCAGTGAAGAACGCAATGAATGCAGCCAGCGCCAGAAGCGGATCGACGATATTGTTGACCCCCAATCGGCTGAAGTGAATGTGGAAATGAAAAACGGCAAGAAGCATCGCTGCGCCAGAGGCGACGCTGCGCCCGAACAATGGGCGCGCAAACAGGTAGAGCAGCAGAACGGTCGCCATGCCGATCAATGCCGACAGTGCGCGCAGACCAAAGACATTGTTGCCGAAAACGCTTAGCGAGAGCGCCTGAAGGAAGAACCAGAGCGTCGGATGCGACAGCCAGCCGGTGACGAACGGATTCGTGATGCGTCCTTCCAGTACGCCGCGCGCCTCCATACCCATCTCACCCTCGTCGCCGCCGAAGTTCTGCGGGATGGCGTCGATCATGGTCATTCGCAGCGCAAGCGCAACCAGGGTCAGGGCGACAACCGCAAAAAGTTCGCGTCGGGTCCAGGGTTCTTCCTCGAGACCGTTATCGTTGCGCCGGTCGAGAAGGCGTGCGCCTGCCAGAAAGAAGCCCATGCTCGCCAGCCATGCAATGAGCGCAGGCAGGGGGCGAAGCTCAGGCGTCGCTGCGCACCAGAATGCAACGCCGCTGCTGACAAACGCCAGGGTGAATAGCAGGTAATATGGAGGAAGGTGATCCAGCCAGAGAACAAACTGTGGCGCGGCAGCAGGGTCATTTCCTGCTGTCCAATTGCGCATCCACGCGCCCAACACAACAAACGCAGCGCCAGCGATCGTCAGCAACGCGCCGCCTGCCCACAGATGCGGCAGCGTGCTGGTCAGGAACACCTGACCGATCCATGCCAGGGTGAGCGTGATCAGAAGCAATGTAAACAGGTTAGCGCCAGCATACGAGACTTGTTGAGGATCAGAGGGGAATAGCGCAGGTTCCGCCGGCGGCAAACCGTTCTCGGAAGCGACGACTTCGTCTTCGACTGCTGACGGTGGCGGTACGACGTTTTTCATGAGCGATCTTGATCACACACGTCGCGTCGATAGACTCGACTCTGCGATGACAAGCCGTGCGTGTTGGGCGAGGTTCAAGCGGGCTTCCGCGCTTTCAGCACAATACTGACGAATGTCTGCTCATCGCCGCGCAGGTGGTCGTTACGCGCGTCGAACAGACGGAACAACCGGACCCCCAGGTTGATCGGGTTAAGCAGACTGCCACTATTGCGTTCACCGCGAAACCGGTCGGCGCTGTCGCGGAAACGGCGCGGCAGAAGGTTCTTCTCGATCAACGGCTTCCCGATGCTGTACACAATGAAGTGAATGAACGGAAACGCATGGTGCGTCTGCTCCTCCAGCGTCTCAATGACGAATCCCGCGCCCGATACCACATCGCGCAGGGTTTCCGGGCGATACAGCCGCCAGTGATTGCTCCATAGACCGGCGATTGGTCCGGCGCTCTGGATGGGGCGACCGCCGAGCGCCTCGATCGTTTTATTGATCGGATCCCACCAGAACGGATAATTCGCGTGCGGCACGCTGAGCGCCAGAATGCCGCCGGGCTTGAGAACGCGAAAGACCTCGCGCAGCGCGCTACGGTCATCGGCGAGGTGCTCGAGCACCTCGGACATCAGCACCTTGTCGAAACTGTTGTCTGCAAACGGCAGGCGATGAATATCGACCTTCGACAGGCTGGCGGGCACATGTTCGCGCTCCGCCCAGCGCAGGCGTTCCATATCGCCATCGACGCCGACCAGGTTCAACCGGCGTAATCGTCCCATGAACATGAGGTAAACCCCCATGCCGCACCCGCAATCGAGCACTGTCTCGCCATCATGGAGTTCGAGGTAGTCCAGCAGCGTTACAGCGCGGCGACGGTACGCCATGTCCGCCTCGTTGCGCAGCAGTCGCTCAAGCGTCGCCCGATCTTCAGCAGAAAGCGACCCGGATCGAGGGGCATCGACCGTGTGGGAAGCGGATGATGCAAGCATCGTCGTCGTCGCCGTCACTGGCGCAGCCGCGATCGCATGGAGGGTGCTGCGCACCAGGCGGCGGCTGGCGCGCGCAGCGAGGTTCGTGCGGCTCCGCGTGCGCACCAACTGGTCAAGTAATCGCTCATATGCGTCGATGGTCTGTTGAGTATTGAAAATGCGGCGCACGCCGACCGGATCAGGACGGTAGCATTCCCGGTCGCGCAGTGTTTCGCGGATGACCTGCGCCAGCGCCGGGGGATTGTACGGCGGCGCCAGGCGCCCGAAGCCGGTTTCGCGCACTACCACGCGCGCCCCTGGGATGTCTGTCGCCACGACAGGGGTTCCGCACAGCATCGCCTCGATCTGCGTGAGCGCCATCATGTCGGTATGGCTGGGCAATACAAACAGATCGAGCATTGCGTAGAAGTGCGCGAGTTGCTGGCGATCCCGGATAAGACCCAGGAACGTGATATGGTCCTGTTGCGCTTCGATCAACGGCTGGCAGACCCGGTAAAAATCGTCGTAGACGACATTGCGTTCACCAGCGAACACCAGGTGCGCTTCGGGCAATTCGGCACGAATGAGCGGGAATGCTCGCAGCAAGTCGTCAAACCCTTTTTCGCTCACCCAGCGACCGGCGAAACCGATCAGGCATTTCCCTTCGAGACCCAGTGCACGCTTCCAGGCGGCGGCAGCCGCAGGATCCGGCTCAGGGAACTCCACTGGCGGATAGATGCAGGTCAGTTTATCGCGGAAGGGCCAGAGCAATGGCGAATGACGGGCATAATCCTCGCTGTAGGAGGTGATCCCGTCCGCTAACGTCGCTGCGAAGCGAAGAATATGGAACGCAGCGCGCTCGATCAGTTTTTCGGTCGGGCTATCCGGCATTACCACATCGCCGTGATGGGTCATCAGCAGCGGACGACCGAGCGCACGACACAGCGCCGCCACCAGTGGCGCTTCGGGGAGCGGCGTGTGGATCTGAACGACGTCGTGTTCTGCGATGAGTTGCGCTGCTGCCCAGGGAAATGCCGGAGTAATCATGCCGCGACTGAAGCGTGCGATGGGCCAGAGGCGGACGACTCGCACGCCATTGACCATCTCATCCCGCGCCAGTTCAGGACTATGCCTGGTCGTCAGCACTGTCACCCGATGCCCGCGCGCCGCCAGATGCTCCGCCACCCGCACTGCATGAACCGTCAGGCCCGTCCAGTGGGGGTAATAGTAAGTCAGCACCACCAGGATATTCATTGCCGCACGTCTTCGCCGCTCCAGATTCGCCGCATCGCCGCGTCGTCGGCGCGGCGGATGGGTGGTATTATAGCAGACGCACCGCCAGAAGCGCCAGATACCCATTCGTACTGGCATGTCAGGGTACAACAGGGCATGGAGAAAATTTGTGCTTGACAGAATGGAACATGCATGCTACACTCGGTACATCGGCAGTGGGCCGGTATCCGGGGCGCTTCGGATGGACGAAGGTCCTGGCGGGACGACACCGGTACAGTCGGGACGAGGAGGTTATGGTATGGCGAAGGATCTGAACAAGGTGATGCTCACTGGTCACCTGGGAGCGGACCCGGAGATGCGGTTCACCCCGCAGGGCAGCGCAGTGACGACGTTTCGCGTGGCATCGAACCGCTCGTGGAAGTCGGGAGATGGCGTTCAGCACGATGATACGGAATGGTTCCGCATCGTGGCGTGGGATAAACTGGCAGAAATCTGCAACGAATATCTGAAGAAGGGAACGCGCGTCTACATCGAAGGGCGTCTGCAAACGCGCAGTTGGGAGGATCGCAACACTGGCGAGAAGCGTTACATGACCGAAGTCGTGGCGCAGGACATGATTATCCTGACGCCGAAAGGCGATCGCGTCCCCACAGTCGAAG
>JANWXL010000252.1 GCA_025055265.1 Roseiflexus sp. | reverse complement strand
TTCCTTGGCGCATACAACCAGCACCTCGCGGTCGGCGGGAACGCGGGCAGTCGCCCCTTCTTCATCTTCAATAAAGTCGTAATACGGAATATTCTGAACCATCAATCCGGCGCGCCCCTCGATCCGCCAGCGCGCGAAGTCGTCCGGGTTGCGCACATCGAGAATGAACGGCGCAGTGTTGTGCAACAACGCATCATAGAGGGCGCTGGCGGTCACTGCTGGCGCCTGGGTTTGCAGTTCTGCAACGGTCATACCTCAAACCTCGTACTGTTGTTCACAAAGAATCACGAGTGAGCATAGTGTATGCCAGGAGTGTAAGGCGCGTACAAGGCGAATGTAAGAATCCGGTAAGGAACCTTAGCACAGGTGACGGTCACACAGGGCCGTCACTGCAGGAGTGTGACGCCATCGACCCTGGCGACGTCAGCGTTGCGGGCGAGCAGGCAGCGTGGCACAGGTGACGGTCACACAGGGCTGTCACAGCAGGAGTGTGACGCCATCGACCCTGGCGACGTCAGCGTTGCGGGCAAGCAGGCAGCGTGACTGTCACCTATGAATGAGCCAGGCCATGCTCGTCGAGATCGGCTCGCCGAACGCGAGCAACCCCGCCAGGCTATGAGTAATGGCCGTCCATCTGGCGGTCTTCGTCCTGTACGCCACCCAGCCATAGACCAATCCCAGGGCGAATGTGGACATGATGAATGGGAATGTTTCGCCTTCGGCAGGAAACACCAGAGTCGGCGCAAGATGAAAGAGCGCGAAACCAATAGCAGGGTACACGCATCCCAATACCACGTTATGCCCAAACGCCTTCACATAGACCCCGCGCCACAGGATTTCTTCAGCAGTCCCGTTAATGATGGCGATCGGTGAAAATAAGAGCACCCCAAACGACACGAGCGCCAGACCAGGAATGAAATACATCCAGACGGCGCCAGCAATGGTGAGTGACAACAGCGTGATGAGCAACCAGTTCTTTCGCCTGAACAGGGGGTCCTCTGCTGCGAGTACATAGTGAAGACCTCGTCTTCCCCAGAGGAACAGAGGCGCGCTCAGACACCACAACCAGTAGAATCCAAAGCCGATCAGATAGCCGGGAGCGTCTCCCAGCCAGTACGCCGCGGTGCTGAACACGAACGCAACGCTGACAATCAGCGGAATGGGCAGCAGGATCAGGAAACGTTGTCTGGCGGAGGCATGTTCCATTGTCAATGAGGTCTCCTCCCTGGCGTCTAGAGCAATTCTCACAATGCGTGACTCACGCCTGACCATCGTACGTTCGGCATGGGCTGAGCCTGTCGAAGCCAGCGCCTGTTGCCGGTCCCATTAGGGCGCTCCCCTGTGAGCGCCCCTACGCTGGCGCCGCCACGAGGTTGAGACCCTGTTGCAGTCCACGAACACCGGCGCTCGCGGGAGAGCGCTCTGCCCCTGGCGCTGCCCGGATCGTCAGCGGCGCTGACGTCGCCTGTGTTCGCTGGTGGCGATCATCGATCCGGCGCGCCGTCTGCGCCCAGGGGCGGTGTGACGATTGATGGGCAGGCGATTGTCACTCGCCACTCATCACTCGTCACCATCGGGCGAGACGCCTCCCCTGCCAGGAGAAGAATGCACAGTGACAGTCTCTCGTTGACTCTTAGCAAACCCTTAATCATGTGGCGTATCGTTTACGCCTGGTAAATGCTTCGTATCGCCACCGCGCGTAGCATTTTTTATCTTAAGCAAGGTTCTCACTGCAAAGATGTAAGTATTGACAGCTTCAGGAACGTATAACCTCTGTGCCGTTGTGCGACTTCAAACAGAGTGTAGAGCTATCATCGACGGCTTCAGAAATACGAAACCTTCGCGGCTTTGCGCCTTTGTGCGAGTTTATTCGCAAGGTCCTCAAGGGAAGCAAGGAGAAGAAACCGATCTATGCGTCACCGTCACGTGGCGGAGATACTGCTCCTCTGGCTTGCACTGCTCGCCGGGTGCGGCGCCGTCGCTGATCAGATGACGCCTGGCGCTACCGTTCCCACACCGGCAGCATCACCAGTCGCGCAACGCACCAGCGACCCGCAACGCGGCGCAGCCCTGTTTGCTGGCGATGTGAAGATCGAAGGATTCGTCGCCTGCCGTGGATGCCACTCTGTCGATCCGGCTGCGGGCGATGGTCTGGGACCGAACCTGGCGGGGATTGCGCTGCGCGCCGGTTCGCGCATCCCCGGCGTCGCCGCCGATGCGTACATCCGCCGTTCGATCCAGGTGCACGATGACTTTGTTGTGCCAGGATTCGAGGCAGGTCTGGCGCGCGCCGTGGTCGGGCGCGACTTCGGGGAAATCCTGAGTGACCAGGATATTGCCGATCTGACGGCGTACCTGCTGACGCTCGACCAGGCGCCAGTCGCGCAGGCGCCGCTCGATCCTTCGCCCTCCCCACCTTCATCGCCAGAACCAGCGAGTGTTAGCATAGCGCCGACGGAGACCGATCCGCCGACAGTATCGGCAACCGCCACATTGCCGCCAACCCCGACAGCGACAGTCAAACCATCGCCGGTGGCGTCGTCTTCGCCCACCAATGCGCCATCGCCTTCGCCCGACAATCGCGCGCCAACTGCGGTCAGCCCGACAATCGCTGCAACGGAGACGCAAAGCGCGCCAGCGACGCCATCACCCACTGCAACATCACCGACCGCTCTGCCGTCGCCCACGACAGCGTCACCGACTGCCCCGACATCGTCAACCGATGCCGCGACGCCATCACCCTCTCCAACGCTGACTCAGCCGCGGGCTGCGACGGCGACGCCTGCGCCAGCAGCGAATAACCCGCCCAACCCCGGTTCAGATGAGCCGGTCTCCAGAGAACTGGCAGTCTACACCGGTTGCATGACCTGCCACGACCAGCACCCGCCGAGTGTCGTCAAGATGCCGCATGTGCGCTTCCCACAGTGTTCTGCCTGTCACAGCGGCTCACCCTCGCGCGTCGGTTGCCCGACCTGCCATAGCATGCACCGCATCCAGGCGCCGCACGGCGGCGAAAACCCGAACCTTCCGTGCAACCACTGTCACGCAGACAGATAGCAGAGTATCTGTTCAAGAACTCCACATCCGGGCAGCCCGAATAAGCGCCGTTGATGGCGGCTCTTTCGTCTCCGCAATTGTGTGTGGGCGGTGAACGCAGATATCGACCGGCGTTGCATCGCCATCGCACTCCTGCGCCAGATGCTGCAACGCCTCCTCCAAGGGCGCCGCGAGATCAATGACCGTATCGCACAGTGGACAGGGCAACGTTGATTGTGAGACATCCATTGCTCTGCGGATGTCGCCGATGGTGAGCGGCGGCTGTTTCGCACTGACCGGTCGTATTTCCACACGGTGATTGCTCGCACGATCCTGCACTACGATGAACATCATGCACGGCGGAAGCGCTGGCGCAGTGGCATCCTGCGGATCGCCCGCCTCCATTCGCGGCGACATGTGGCAGATTGTTGGCTGCCCGGCTGGAGGCGGGATGTAGTGCGGATCGGTCAGGGCAATCGGCGTGTGCGGTATAAAGGTAAAACCGAGACGAATGCGCGTCGTTTCCGGGTCGCGTCCGCTCCACGGCGCAAGCGACACCTCGACTTCCGCGCCGCCAGGCATGCGGAGCGTTCCAGCGTCATTCCCCTTGAGCATCGCACGGAGTTGGGCGAGGGTATGACCATATGCATAGTCTGGGTCATCAACCTGCAATTCGGTGAGCGTTGCTTTCCAGACGCCGGGTACAGATGGAAGGAAACGTGTATCCATAGGAAACCTCTCCTTTTATGGAATAGGGTGCATAGCTCAATCCGTAAGCATCCGTCTCAATCCGTGCGGATCCGTGTTCCATTCCAAGCCGTGCTCGCGGGAGAGGGCCTGGCGCCCTTGTCAGCGCACGCCATTCACTGCCAGCATATTGCAGAACAGCGCCCCCTGTTCGATGGCATCGTCGAGCGCGTGGTGCGTGTGCGGCAGTTGATCGAACCACTCGCGGGGCATCTGCTTCTTTGTACTGGCGCGGTACGGCGTCTTCATGAGCGCCATCGCATACGTTTTGATGTCCAGCGCCGAATGTGAGAATGGGCTTTCGCCAGTAAAACGGATGAGATACCAGTAGACGAACATAAAATCGAAGGCGGCAGGATAGGCAACAAAGACCGGCTTGCCCGGCAATGCCTTCAACCATTGCAGATATTGGTGCATCGCAGTTTGCGGCGGCTGCATATTCTGGCGAGTCGCCTGCCATGCCTCTGGATGGGCCCGCCACCATGCCATCGTTTTCGGGTCGCCAGCGGCGCCGGGCAGCGTTTCTAGATTGGCAGTAAAGGTGGCAATCAGCGTTTTGTCAGGCAGATACGCCGCCGAACCGAAACTGAGCATGGAGTGCGGTCCTGGAATGGGTCCATCGGTTTCCACATCAGTGCTGACGTAGATTTCGCGCATGGGAATATCCTGGCTCTGCGGTGAAGAGGAACGATTAGCACACAACGTTATCAGGCGTTGCTCCCTCGTATATTACTCCATCCATTCCGGGTCCTGCCGCGTACTTCGGTGTGTATGAACGATAATGCCTCACGGTACGACAGAGGTCCCATGCGTGCGGTTATTCTGGTTGGTCGGGGACAGGCGACGCCCGGATCAGGTGCGGCGCTCATTCGTCTCGCGGCGCGCTGCCGTACAGCAGGCATCGCGCCGGTTGTCACCGCCTGTTTTCTCCGCCATCAGCGCCCTGCGTTCGCTGAAGCTCTTGAGCAGTGCGTTGCGCAGGGAGCGCAGGAAACAGTCATCGTTCCGTATGCACTGTCACTGGCGGAACAGGACCGGGCAGAACTCGAACGCCTGGCAGAAGACGCACGCCTCGCATATCCTCACCTCGCGCTCCGAGTAACCGAACCGCTTGGGCATCATCCAGCGCTGGCGCAGGTTCTTGTACAACGCGCAATCGAAGCCGATTACGCTGCCCATCACCTCTGGACGCATCAGCAGCGTGATGTCTGGTCTCCCTGGCATCAGCACCACGCCATTGGTCTCGTGGTTGTGCTCGACGGCCAGACTGGCGTCCCGCCAATGTTGCAGGAGGAAGTTCTGTCAGCCTGCCGCCATATGCCGCGTTATGCTGATGTACACTTTTGCGTCATTGATCAGAATGAACTGAGCCTGACATCGTCTCTCGAAGCGTTGACTGCACAGGGGTGTCGGTGGGTGATACTTGCACCCTATATGCTGGAACCGTGTACATCGCTCGTGGTTGCCATCGAACGCACTATTGCCGAGACAGGCGCTCGACATCCGGATATCACCCTGATTCAGGCGGAGCCTCTGGCGTATGATCGACGGTTGCTGAAGGCGATTGCTGACCGTGTGCAGGCGCATGGTTAGCATGGCGTCGTCAGATGATCTGCGCGCAGGAATTCAGGAACATTCCTTTCTCTTCGCTTCCGAAGCATGGCGCTGCGCGTGTTTCAGCAGTTTGCGCAATTGCGCAAGATGTTCCTGCTTACGCGCCTCACGCAGCGCGCGCGCTGATGCCGTCCAGTATCGGTGATTCTCAATAAATGCTACCTGGGTCTGGTACCACTGAACATCACTGATTGGGCCGTCGAACGCCTCATTTTCAGCCCGCAGCCTGGCGCTTTGCTTCCAGAAATGCTCACTGCCCAGCGTGTCGAGATCGGCATCCGCCAGGATCTGCTCTATCAAAGTGGTCGGCGACTGAGGAATTCGGGTTGCCATAATCATCCGGCAGATCTTTTCGATCTGCTCCGGTGTATAGCCAAAGGACGGCAACACCTGCGCTGCGATCTCTGCGCCTGCCTGTTCGTGCTCTTCGCGGCGCACCACAAACCCCAGATCGTGAAAGTACGCCGCGGTGCGCAGGAGCATCAACTCTTCTCCATTGACCCCCTCGGCATGTGCCAGGCGTTCGGCGGCTGGCACGACGTCGTCGCGGGTGTGTTGCAGCGAATGGTAGGTTACAGTTTCTGGCAATTCTTTTGCAAGTCGCGCAAGTGCATATGCTCGCGCACCTTCAAAATCCGGTTCGGTCATGATCGTCCGTCCTCAGGCACAGATCGCTCGGGGGAGATCGTCAACACCTTCATTGTGTCTACAAACGAACTCATCCGTTGCCTGTCTGTCATTATATGCTACCTGACAAGGATGCGCATGCGCATCTGGCTAGTACACGATACTATCATACCGCTCCAGCATCCGTAACTGACGCCAGCTCGCTCTGGCGCATTGCGCTGAGCGCCTGACGGGCGCCTGCGCTGAAGAACTGTGCATCGCTGCCGCTCATCAGCATCGTCATGCCACGCTGTTTCCACATCGCGACCTGTTGCGGATCGCTGCTATGGATCCCGCATGCCACGCCAGCACGCTGCGCCGCTGTCAGAACGTGCGCGATAGCAGCTTCAACTTCGGGATCCGTCGTGCTGGCGGCGCCCAACGAGATAGTCAGATCGAAGGGACCGATCAGCCCGACATCGACCCCTGGAACGGCGAACAGGTCATCGATTCGTCGCACTGCCTCCACCCGCTCGATCTGCAGCACGACAAGCGTATGCTCGTTCATGTGGCGCACCAGATCGCGCGGTTCCGCACTGCGATAGTCGGTATGCCCTCTTCCGGCGGCGGCGCCGCGCACCCCTTCTGGCGGATACTTCATATACCGGACCAGCGTCTGCGCCTGTTCGACCGTTTCAACCCGCGGCAGCATAATCCCCATGGCGCCAGCGTCGAGCGTGCGTGCAACCAGATCGTATGCCAGATCGGGGATGCGCACCAGCGGCGTCACGCCTGCCAGTCGCGCCACTCTGATCATTCCGGCGACCTCGCTAAGATCGTAGACGCCATGCTCCATATCGATGAAGACGAAGTCGTACCCGGCACGCGCCAGCATCATAATATAAGCGGTCGATGCGCTCTCAACGAGCATGGTTCCATAGACTGGCTGACCGTTCTTGAGCGCCTGTTTCACACGATTGATCGGCAGCATTGCGTGTTCTCCTTTCGCTTGCATTCTACCGCGGTTTGGGCTAGGATACGTCAGCGTTGAGTGTTGAACGTTGAACGTGTGAAGGAGAGGCGCGCGGCGCAGGGCGCGCGGCAAGGGGCGAGTGACAAGTGATTGTGAACACTATAAGTCCGGTATAGCCTGCAAAGGCAGGCCTCGCAACCGTAGCCCGCAGCTTCAGCCGCCAGGCGCAGCGCGAATGCCGGATTATTGTGTGAATGCTCATTTCAAGGAGAGCCCTGCGCCTTTGTGTGAGTGAGGCGCGAGACAAGAGGTGAGAGGCAAGAGGTAACCGTACGCTGCAGTCACTCGTTTCCATTCGTTTATTCGCTTCCGTATTCGTTGACAGGGACAAGTGGCACGCGGCAAGCGGCGCGCAGCGAGGGGCGAGGGATAACCTGACATTGCCGGTCATTCGTTTCCTTATTCGTTTGACAGGGACAGGTGGCATACGACGCAAGGCAAGGGGCAAGCGATGAGAGGGGACGGATTGAGATGGAAAGGTGACGGGTGGAAGGCTTTTCTAACCTCTAACCCCTAACCCCTAACCCCTACACACAAGGTTGAACAAGGCATGCACACAACATTCGAGGGCATTCTGACAGAACGCGACTGGAAGCGTCATCTCAGCCATCCGTTCGAGGTTCCCACAGGCGCAACGAGGTTGTTCATCCGTTTACGCTTTGATCCGCCGATTGTCGATGGCATTGACAACATGCTATGCCTCTCGCTCTTCGATCCGGCCGGATTTCGTGGCGCCGGACACCGCAGCGGCGCGCAACACGATGTGGTCATCGATGCAACCAGCGCAACTCCCGGTTATCTCCCTGGTCCGCTGCCAGCGGGTGTGTGGGATGCTGTGATCGATACGCATATGGTGGCGCCCGGCGTGCCGTGTCGCTACACGCTTGAGATTCGGACGACCGACGAACCGGTGGCAGAACCTCCACCGCCGCTGGCGCCTCAACCGGTCAAGACCCCGGGACGCGGCTGGTATCGCGGCGATTTGCACGCGCACACGATCCATTCAGATGGCGATTGGGATATTCCCGATCTCCTGGCGGCAGCGCATGCCCGTTCTCTGGATTTTGTGGCGCTGACCGACCACAATACGATCGCGCAACTCCGCGACATCGACGCATTGACAACCGACGACCTGCTAGTGATAGGCGGGATGGAACTGACAACGTTCTGGGGACACGCACTGAGCCTTGGCACACGTCGCTGGATCGACTGGCGCATTCGCCCTGGCGAACGCAGCATGGTGCAGATTGCCGCAGACATTGAAAAGGAAGACGGGATATTTGTCATTGCCCATCCGCTTGCGCCCGGCGATCCAGCCTGCACTGGCTGCGACTGGCGTTATGCTGACATGATGCCGGGCACGGCGCGCATTGTCGAGGTGTGGAATGGCGTGTGGAACGGCGACAGCAATAACGAAGCGGCGCTCACGCTATGGTATGAGTGGTTGAACTGGGGATTGCATATGACAGCAACTGCTGGAACCGATGCACACGGTCCGGCGCCTTTGGAGGCGCGTCCGGGTTTCAACGTCGTCTATGCCACGCGCCGCGACGAAAGCGCCATTCTGCGCGCCATCGCGCGCGGCAGGCTCTATTTGAGCAGCGGTCCCGCCCTCGAATTGACCGGCGCGAGCGGTGAGACGAACGTAATGATGGGAGGCGTCCTTCCCAGAGGGTCGGCAACTATTCACGCTCGCTGGCGTGATGTTCCGGTTGGTGCGCGCCTGCGGTTGATTGCCAACGGAGCGCAGCTTAGTGAGGATGTTGCCACGCCTGAGGGAGAGCGCACCTGGAGCCTGGACGAAGGCGCGGCGCAGTGGTGCGTCGCCGAGATGCGCGCGGCGGACGGCGAGTTGCTGGCAGTGACGAATCCGATCTACTTCGCGCCCGAAGAGTGAGCGCCATGATAGCGTGTGAAAGGATTTGCACAGATTGAGACGGATTCAGACGAATTGAAACCTGCACGCTGTGGCAATCACGCTCTCTCGCTATGCCTGCCATCCGAGAAACGGCGCTGGCTGAGCCTGCTGAAGCCAGCGCCTGCTATTCTGGCGCCCTCACAGACTCCGCTCACGACGATAGGACTCGTCGAGCACCTCAACGACGTGCATGACCCTGGCGTTCAAACCAGCCTTGCGCACGCCAGCGATCAGTTGCAGATGACATCCGGTGTTGGTGGTGGCGACCAGGGTTGCGCCGGTCGCTGCGATATCCCTCATCTTGGCGTCGAGCACCTGATCGGCAATGTCGGGTTGGGCGATGTTGTAGACCCCAGCGCTGCCGCAGCAGCGGTCGGGTTGACGCAGTTCGATCAGTTCCAGACCGGGCACGGTGCGGAGCAGATCGCGCGGCTGGCGTGAGACGCGTTGCCCATGGCGCAGATGGCATGAATCGACGTAAGTTGCGCGAACGCGCATCTCCCCGCGCGGCGGACGGTGCAGGTGATCGGCCAGGAACTCGTTCACATCGCGCACGAGCGACGCGAACCGCCGCGCGCGCTCCGCGTAGATCGGGTCGTCCTTCAGCAAATGCGGATATTCCTTCAGTGCCAGACCACATCCGCCAGCGTTGACAATGATTGCCATGACGTCTTCCGCCAGAAACGCATCGATATTGCGCCGCGCCAGCGCTCGCGCTGCGTCCAGTTCGCCGACGTGGGCATGCGCGGCGCCACAGCACGTTTGCGTCATTGGCGTCACAATCTCAAAGCCGTTGCGCCGCAGCACCCGGCGCGTCGCCTGATTGACCGGCGCCAGGAACGCTTCCTGAATACACCCGACGACGAATGCCACCCGCCCGCGTCGCTCGCCAATAGCGGGAGCAGGGACGCTGTAATCGACATAGTGCGGCGCGAGCAGCGGAATGATCGCTTCCATGGCACGCAGGTGCGGCGGCAACACGTTCACGCGTCGGACAAGCGCCTGGAGACCGGTTTTCTGATAGAGCCAGAGCGCCGATGCCAGCAGTTTCAGGCGTCCGCGATACGGCATCAGTTGATGCAGCCCTAACCAGCGCAACGCACGTTCGGCGGGAGAGACGGCGCGATGCTGCTCGACCAGTTCACGCGCCGGTTCGAGGAGCGCTCCGTACTGCACGCCGGATGGACAGGCCGTTTCGCAGGCGCGGCACGCCAGGCAGCGGGTAATATGCGTTGCAAATGCGCCATTGATCTGATGTTCTGCGATTCTGCCTTCGCTGACAGCGCGCATTAGCGCAATCCGCCCACGCGGCGAGTCCATCTCCGTACCGAATACGTCATACGTCGGGCATGCCTGAAGGCAGAGTCCGCAGTGAATGCACTGATCCAGCTTCGTCCGATACTCCTTGCTCTGCAGCAACTCAATGATGTGGCTCATAACACTCCTGGCAACATGGTACAGAACGGCAGGATCCCTGTTTCATCTGAGCACAGAAGCAGATCGCCTCGCCTCCGCCCGGCATGCTGGTTGGGTCGACTCACGCCCGCAGCACAGCGCCAATGCCAGGTACGCAGTGTAGCAGAACCCATGCCGCTGCTGGCGATCCATCGGTGATGTGACCGCCGTGCCCGGCTTCGGGAACCGCCGGAAATTTGCAAACAGACTGCTGTTTCTGTGACTCTGTATCTGAACTTCTTTGCATTGTACTACAAATCGTGCGGGAGCATGGTAAGATAGCGGGAACGTATGTTACCGAGGTTTGACTATGAGCGCTCAACAATCTGAATGGCGCCTGCCTACGCGTCTGGTTCACGCCGGTGAACGCGCACCAGCGCCTGCCGCCACGCCAACTGCGACGCCAATCTACACCAGCGCCACGTATCTGCATCCCGACTTCGCGGCGCTCGATGAGGCGCTCGAAAGCGACAGCGGGTATGTCTACACCCGCCATGGCAACCCGACCGTGGCAGCGCTGGAGGAAGCGATGACGATCGCCGAGCGCGGCGCGGGCGCGGCTGTGTTTGCGTCGGGGATGGCGGCGCTGTATGCGGCGTTGCTGGCGGCAGGCACGCCGCGCGGCGCAACCGCGCCCGCGCCGCGCGCGATCCTGGCGGCGCGCGATATGTATGGCGCTACGACGCTGTTGCTCCAGGAGTTCTTCGCTGCACGCGGGACGAGGATTGCAACCTGCGACATGTGCGACCTGAACGCCGTCGATGCAGCACTGGAGGAGACTCAGCCCGATGTGGTGCTGGTCGAGCAATTATCAAACCCGCTCCTGCGCGTGGTGGACATTCGCGCGCTGGCGCAGCGCGCCCGTTCGGCTGGCGCGCGTCTGGTCGTGGATAGCACGATTGTGACGCCGATCCTGCAGCAACCATTGACCCTTGGCGCCGATCTGGTTGTTCACAGTGCCACGAAGTACCTCGGCGGGCATGGCGACGTCGCTGGCGGCGTGGTAGTGGCGCGCGCCGGACTGGTGCGTGATACGCTGCGTCGTCAGGCGCGGTTGATCGGCGCCACTCTGGGTCCTTTCGAGGCGTATCAGATTCTGCGCGGCTTGAAGACGCTGGCGCTGCGCGTGCAGCAGCAGTGTCGTTCCGCCGCCGAGATCGCCGCGTGGCTGACAACTCATCCGGCAGTTGCGTCGGTGTATTATCCAGGGCTTGACACCCACCCCCAACACGCACTGGCGGCGGAGGCGTTCGGCGGACTGTTCGGCGCGCTGGTGACCTTCGATCTGCGCGGGGCGAACCGCGCGACGCTGCCACGTTTCTTTGATGCGTTGCGGCTCGTGCTGCCCGCCACGACCCTGGGGGATGTCTACACCCTGGCGAGCGCGCCAGCCGTCGCGTCGCACCGCGAACTGACGCCGGAACAGCGTGCGGAACGCGGTATCAGCGATGCCATGGTGCGCCTCTCGGTGGGCATCGAAGATGTTGCCGACATTATTGCGGACTTGCGGCAGGCGTTGGATGCGATGAGCAGCAGCGAATAAGCGAATGCGCCAGCGAATGCGGCAACGAATGGGGCAGCAAATGGGGCAGCGAATAGGCGAATGCGTTAT
>JANWXL010000462.1 GCA_025055265.1 Roseiflexus sp. | reverse complement strand
TTGCGCGAGGATTGCAATGTGGTCGCCACCTATGGTCGGCAGGTGATTGATCCCCGGAGCGGCGCATTCGAGGCGCACGGCAATGCCGAGTTGTTCCCGGCAGACGTGCGTCAGCCGAAGATCGTTGCATTTTCCAATGCCAATAGTGCCATTCGACGCGATTATGCACTGATCCACCCGTTCAATCCGGCGATCAAGATTCTTGAGGATCATCTGTTCTACCTGGAGATTGCCGGTGATTTTGACGTGGTGTACGTTCCCGAAGCCGTCGTGATCCACGAGCATAACCGCTTTTCGTGGCGCTATTACCTGCGACGCTGGGCGCTGGAAGGATGGTCGTTCTACTTTCTGCTGTGCCACCGCGGGTTGCAATCGCCGTATATTCCGAAATGGCTCGTTTCTCCCCGCCGCCTGCTGTTTACCTATCCGCGCATTGCTGCCGCATATGCACGGCGTGGTCAGTGGACTCCGGCATTGCGTGCGATTCCGTTCTTCTGGCTGCGTGATTTCGTCTGGCTGGCGAGTTTTGTGCGTGCGCGCCTGCTGCACCCGGTCATGGCGCAACTTGACACGGCGTTGCTGCTGCGCACCAATCGTTTCCTGCGGCGCCAGGTAATGCAGCAGACACACGCGGCGCTTCCTGACGCACCGCTCGACTGGCCCGAAGAATGGCAACTCAAGGCAGACTGGGGGTTCATCCGGCGGAATATTGCGGATTTCATCCGTTCGTGTCACGAACGCGGCTTTTTTGCCAGTCCGCTGCTTGAGGTCGGCGCTTCGGGACAGAACGATTACCTGGCAGAGTGGTATGAGATGCGCACCTCGAACCTGGCGTCGAACCTGCAGGGTGCCGACATGCCGCTCGATATGGAAGATATGCGTCAGATCGCCGATAACTCGCTCGGTTCAATCCTGTGCTCAGAGGTCATTGAGCACGTGCGGCATCCTGAGCGCGCGATTGCGGAAGCGTTCCGCACCCTGCGTCCGGGGGGGACGCTGATTATCACGACGCCTTACAACATTGTGATTCACAACACTCCCGCAGATGGCGGCTTTCATGGTCGCAACTTCACGCCGCAGGGGTTAGAATTGATCCTGCGCGAGGCGGGGTTTGAGATTGTGCTGCTTGAGACGCGTGGCGCAACCGAGGTACGGCGACGCCTGATGCCAAGCAATGTGTTTGCGGTTGCGCGGAAGCCGGGGTGAGCCGATGATCACGCGCCTGCGCCAACGCCTGCCTGCGCTGCTGCGCGCTGTCGCTGCGCTGCCACGGACTGTCATCGCCCCGCGTCGTTCACCGCCGCGTTTGCGTTTTGTCTACCTCCACTCCGGCGCAGCGACGCGCTACCGTGTCTGGCATCAGATAGAGCAGGCGCAGATCGCCGGTTTGACAGCGGAAGCCGTGGCTCTGCACGACGCAGCGCGGTTGTACGATCTGTCACAGATCGATCTGTTGATACTGTATCGCCTGCCGCTCGCACCCCTCACGCTGCCGCTGGTTGTTGCGGCGCGGCTGCGTCGCATTCCGCTCGTGTTCGACACTGACGACCTGGTGTGGGATGAGCGCGAGCGCGAGTACAATTTCCTCGACCGGCATCACGATCCGGCGACAATCGCAAGCCTTCTGCGCGCGGCGCGCGCCACGCGGCGGTTGATGCATCTGGCAGATG
>JANWXL010000220.1 GCA_025055265.1 Roseiflexus sp. | reverse complement strand
GCTGGCGCTGTACCAGGACATGGCGACTGCCGCGATCGCCGACATTGCGGCGCGCGGGAAGTCGCCGCTGCTGGTGGGGGGAACCGGGCAGTATCTGGCGGCGGTGCTGCAGGGGTGGCAGTTGCCGCGCGTCGCGCCGCGCCCCGACATCCGCGCCGCGCTTGAGCGTCAGGCGACGGAACTGGGCGCCGGGGCGCTCTATGAACGTCTGAAGGAGGTTGATCCGGTCGCCGCTGCCCGCATTCTCCCCGGCAACGTGCGTCGCATCATCCGCGCGCTCGAGGTCTACGAAGCCACCGGCAGGCCGATCTCCGAACAGCGTTCGGTACAGCCGCCCCCCTACCGCATCACCACTATCTGGTTGACCCTGCCGGCGCCGGTGTTGTACGCGCGCATCGACGCGCGCGTTGACGCGATGATGGCCGCCGGGCTGCTCGACGAAGTGCGCGGACTGCTGGAGCGCGGCTATCACTGGGACCTGCCTTCGATGTCGGGGCTGGGGTACCGCGAATTTCGCCCGTATTTCGAGGGGCGCGCCACGCTCGCAGAGGCTGTCGCCCGCCTCAAGTACGACACCCACGCCTTCGCGCGCCGCCAGCCCGCCTGGTTCCGCCGCCTGCCCAGCGTCGTGACTCTGCCCGCCGACGCTCCTGATCTCCTCCAGCGCGCCGAAGCGATTGCGCGGCAGACATTCGGCGCATCGCCGTAGAGACGCCCCTCTGTAGGCGCCCGTCTTGTGATCCACGAAGAGCACGAAGGGGCACGAAGAATATCAAAAACAACTCTGCTCGTAGGCGTGCCCGATAGAGAACGCCTCTGCGCCTCCGTGCCTTTGTGTGAAATGCTATCCCACTCCCGCGCTTCGTGCGCCTTCGTGTCCTTGGTGGATTGCAAGATGATCCACGAAGAGCACGAAGGGACGTGAAGGACGGAGCACTACACTAATCCGCTGGCAGTCTCTCCTGGAGCGCCTTCCGCATCTCCAGCGCCAGCGGATGCCCCGGAAACAGCGTCAGATACTCATTGAGATCGGCGATGGCGCCGTGCAGCGCTGCTGCCGGGACGCTCTGATCGGCGGCGTAG
>JANWXL010000204.1 GCA_025055265.1 Roseiflexus sp. | reverse complement strand
TTCAGGCGCCAGGCGGGTGGACTCATTCTCATCAGCCCGCAGCGCAGAGGATGTGTGACGCGGCGACGCAGAGGCGCCGAACTTAACGTTCATCAGCCCATGGCGATCAACATGCATCGACCTCCACCGATGCGCGAACTTCCACCGACTGCGGCACGTCTGCCGCAGCATCGGTCAGCGGCATGCAGAGGGCATGAACCGCCTGGCGCTGCTCCAGCGTTCCCCAGACGGCAAGCCGGTCACCTGCCAGCAGCAGCGCCTCTGGTCCGGGGTTGGCAATCATGGCGGCGCCACGTTCGATGGCGACGATCGTGGCGCCGGTGCGCCAGCGGATGTGGTTCTCGCCAATGGTCTTGCCGTCGAGCAGCGATCCGGCTTCGACCGTCATCCAGGCGAGGCTGGTCGCCGAGGCGGATTTGCGCAGCGCGTTGATCAGCAATTCTTCCTGACCAGGCAATCGCAGCGGTCGATACCCCTGCACACGCACAGTATCAGCCAGCATATCGATTGCTTCCGGCGCCATATCGCAGCGCAATAGCGCCTGACGCACCATCTCGATCCCCGCCTCGAACTCCGGCTGCACAATTTCGTCCACCCCCAGCGGCTGAAGTTCCTCGATCTGCGCCACATTCGCCGCGCGTGCGATCAGCGGCACGGTTGCGTTCAACTGGCGCACCTGGCGCACCACCTGCTCCACACTCACTCCACTGGCGACCGCCACCATTACCAGGCGTGCGTGCGCCAGTCCTGCCGCTTCCAGCACTACCGGACTGGCGCCGTCGCCGTAGATGACCGGCAATCCGGCTTTCCTGGCGCGCTCGACAGCGTTGTAATCCTGGTCGATCACGACGCAAGGCATCCGAAGCTGCTGGAGAGCGCCAGCAGTGTAACGCCCGACCCGTCCATACCCGATGATGATGATATGGTCACGCAGCGTCTGGTCTGGCGCAAGATACGTTTCGAGCGTCGCGCGGGCGCGTCGCAGCCGCGCAGCAAACGAGTCGGCGCCACGTACAGCGAAGGGGGTCAAGACCATCGTCACCACCGCTGTCGCCAGCACCAGCGTAAAGGTTTCCTGGCGGATGGCATTGGCATGCAGCCCGACCTCAGCCAGCACGAAGGCGAACTCGCCAATCTGAAACATGCCCAGGCCGACCAGGATCGGAATGCCGTCGGTATAACCAAAGGCGCGCGAGATC
Source organism: Roseiflexus sp. (assembly GCA_025055265.1). Taxonomy (GTDB): domain Bacteria; phylum Chloroflexota; class Chloroflexia; order Chloroflexales; family Roseiflexaceae; genus Roseiflexus. The sequence goes on along the minus strand of JANWXL010000204.1, from coordinate 5,825 downwards.
GCTCCGAAGATCACCATCTTTCCAAGAGCGACAAGCGTGACCACCAGCAGCACGATGCCCAGATGCTGGATCAGGAACGCCGGATCGATAAGCATGCCGATTGAGACGAAGAACAACAAACCAAACAGATCACGGAGCGGACCGATATTGCTCAACGCATGATGGCTGTGCTCCGACTCACTCAGCACCATACCGGCGACAAACGCGCCGAACGCAAACGACAGCCCCGCCAGATAGGTCGCATACCCTACGCCAAGCCCAATGGCAACGACCGCGATCAGATAGAGTTCGCGCGATTTCCAGGAGGCGATCTGCCGCAGAATGACCGGCATCAGGCGTGTGCCGCCATACACCATCAGGGCAAGAAAGATGGCAGCGCGAACGATGGCCCAGCCGAGCGTTGTCAGTCCTGCACCGGGATCCTGCAACGTCGGCAAAATGATGAGCATCGGCACCACCGCCAGGTCCTGCACGATCAGCATGCTCATCATAATGCGCCCTGCCAGCGAGCCGAGGCGTCCCTGTTCGAGCAATGTCTTGAGGATGACCATAGTGCTCGACAGCGCCACAATCGCGCCGAACCAGAGCGACTCGTACTCGGGCCAGCCGAGCATACGACCGATGCCGAACCCGAACGCCATTGTCACCAGGATTTGAATGGTTGTGCCTGCCAGCGCAATGGTGCGCACCTTTCCCAGGCGGCCCAGATTAAACTCAAGCCCAAGCGCAAAGAGGAGCAGCGCCACACCGATCTCGGCGAGCAGTTCAATATCGCGAATATTACTGATCGTGATCCCGCCGGTGTGAGGACCAACAACCACGCCAGCGAGAATGTACCCCAGAATGAGCGGCTGACCGAAGCGTTGCGCAATGAATCCGCCGATCAGCGCCGCAACGACAATGATGGCAATATCTGCTGCAATTCCCATATGCGCCTCCCCGCGCCATATGTGGTATAGTTTTTGCTCACAACGCTGACCTCTGACACCGTGCGCTGGCTGAGCCTGTCGAAGCCAGCGCTGACTGCACGACAGTCGAGGGGCAGTTCACAGCTTATGAGAACGGCTTCGGCTCAGGTAACCGCAGGTCTCTGCACCGACAGCCTGTGCGACGCAGATGTCCTGCAAAGAACAGGTCGCCTTACGCAGATTGACTGATATGACACAACGCCGGGTTCTCCGGCGCAGGCGTCTCCAGGGAGGAGTAACTGCCGTACATGTGGACGAGCAGGCATTCCGCTCGCTTGAAGATACACCTGTCATTATAGCGGTATTATCGTTGTTCTGCATGCCGGGGGTTGGGGGTTACGAGAACTAAGAACCGAGAACTGATACTCAATGGCGGTCAGTCATACAAGATGTCCGGGCACCCGGTTCGCGTGGAGCAACGAGCACCGTGCATCGGCAATATTGCACGAATGACCGCGCATTAGTATGAGAACTCAGCGCCAGGAACCGAGAACTCAGAACTGAGAACTCAGCGCCAAGAACTGACGTTCAACGCTCAACATTCGACGTTCAACGCACCACCTTCTACTTTCCCACCTTCCACCTCACGCTTTCTTGCCTCCCCACCTGCCCCCCTCAACCTCGTAACCTCTCGTCTCTCGCCTCGCCCCGCGCCCCTCTCGCCTCTCGCCTCTCGCCATCACCCTGGCGTGTTGCAACCTTTCCCTCCCTGGACTCGTCATGTACAATTGAAGCGATAGTATGCGCCGGTTTGCTGCGTGTCACATCGGCGCTGCAAGGGAGTGGAACGGTGGCTGAGCCCTCTGCGGAACTTATCCGGCGCGCACAGGCTGGCGATCCCGAGGCGCTGACGCAACTCGTTCTCAGCCAGCAGCAGTATGTCTACAGCATTGCCATGAGCGTGCTGAAGAATCCCGACGACGCTGCTGATCTGACGCAGGAGGCGTTTATTCGCCTCTTTCGTGCGTTGCCGCAGTATAATGGCGAGAGCCGGTTCACCACCTGGCTCTACCGCCTGGTGGTCAATCTGGGGCGTGATGAATTGCGGCGCCGTGGACGGCAGGCGCCGCTGGCATCTCCGGCAGACGGCGATGAGGACCTTGATGCGATCGATGTGATCGCCGACGATGATCGCTGGTCGGACCCGGAGGAAGCGCTTGACTCGCGCGAGTTGCGCGACGAGGTGCGCCGCGCGCTGGCGCAGCTTGAGGAGCATTATCGCCTGGTGCTGACGCTCTACTACTTCGAAGATATGAAGTATACCGACATCGCCGAGATCCTCGATCTGCCGCTGAATACCGTCAAGAGCCATATTCGGCGCGGGAAGGAGCGCCTGGCTGCCATTCTCCAGGAGCGTGAACAACCGCCGACCGCGCGTACATTGCCAGCGCCGAAGCAACCGGAGACCAATAGCAGACCTTTCAGTCCGTTTATGCGGCTTCCTGCGCCAGTTGGGGGGAGGTAAGCGCTATGATGAATTGCGACGAAGCTCGCGCGTTGCTGGCGCTTCACACAGAGCCGGACATCAACGACGGAGCGCTGCACGATCACCTCGCCAGTTGTCCGACGTGCGCCATCTATCACCGGCGCAACCGGGTTATCGATGCAACGCTGCGCGAAGAACTCCGCTGGGAAGTGCCTTCGGTACTGACCGCGCAGTTAATGGCGATTGCACTGCAGGCGTCTCATCTCACCCCCGTGTCGCGCCCGCGTCGCTGGTACATTCTCACGGTTTATCTGCTGACCGCCCTGGTCATGGCGGTATCGCTGGCGGTCGCGTGGACGTATGGCGGCGCTGTGCTGATGCAGATCGGGGTACACGACGCGCTGGCGTGGGTGTTCGACATACCGGCGCAGTGGCTGGCGCAGGTAACGCAGACGCAGCCCGACTCGCAGCGAATCATCGAATTTGCGCTGCGGGTGCGCGATCAACTGCTCTGGCTGATCCTGGCGGCAATTCTGTGGGCGCTGCTCGATCGCTCGCCGCAGTCGCTGCTTGCGAAAAGCGAGTAGCGCTCCTCTCCCTGACCACCGCGAGGAAGGTGACGGTCACATCCGCCAAGACCCTTGAGGTCGGGCGGGATTCATCCGCCAAGACCCTTGAGGTCGGGCAGGGTCCGCGGCACGGGCGCGACCCCTTCCGCCGGTCATGTTCCCCGGCAGGGACGGGTGCATGGCAAAGACCTCAAGGGTCGGGGAGGTTCCTTCCGCCAAGACCCGTGCGGTCTGGCAGGGTCCTTGGCACGGGCGCGATCCCTTCCGCCGGTCACGTTCCCCGGCAGGGACGGATGCGCGGCGAAGACCTCAAGGGTCGGGGAGGTTCCTTCCGCCAGGACCCTTGAGGTCGGGCGGGATTCATCCGCCAAGACCCTTGAGGTCGGGACGTACCAACCGGGGGCGCGGATCGTTCCGCTGGCGCAGTTCCCCGGCAGCCAGCGATCAACGGCAAAGACCTCAAGGGTCGGGGAGGTTCAACATTCAACGTTCAACGACACCTTCCACCTGCAACCTTCCACCTCTTGCCCCTCGCCTCTCGCCTCTCGCCTCGCTTCACCCTGGCGACGACGTTGCGGTACAGCGACGTTGCGATGCAGCGACGTTGCGATGCAACGTCGCTACATTATATAATTGGTCGTGATTGCGCCCATCGTCCCTTCCAGGAGCTGCACTGATGCGCGCTGCACGTTGTCCTGCGCTGCGATGGATCACCGTTGCCTTCCTGGTCGCGCTGTGCGTCGCGGGCGCCCCTGCCGCCGCGCAGCAACCTGCTCCCACGCCTCCCGCCACTCCCGCGCCGACTGCCGCGCCGCCGACGCTGACCGCCGCTCCGCCGACGCCGACAGTGGCACCGGTGACACCAACAGTGGCGCCGGTGACGCCGACTGTGATTGCGACGCCTGGACCGCAGCCAGCATCGACACCGACAACCGCCCATCCCATCCTCGTGCTGATCCTTGGCAAAGATCGCGCTGAGGCTTTGACAGAGTGGTGGCAACTTTGGGGTTGGCCAGCAGCTATCGTGTTCGTGCTGTTCAGTGTCATCGTTGCAGTGGCGAAACCGTGGCGCGAGCGGTTCGTGCGCTGGGTTGATCGGATAATGGGAGGAAGACACAGGGATTTGACGGCTGAGGTGGAGGATGAAGACGAAAAGAAACGCATTCGCGAAGGTTTAGAGAAGCAGACGTGGTCTCGGCAGGCAGACAGGGCGCGTAATGACTATCTGCAGCGTTTAGAGCGGGATATGCGACGGATGGCGAAGATACCCGCCCTGGGTCGCGAGCAGCGCGAACTCGACCTGGAACAGGTATACATTCCGCTGTATGTGGTCGAACGTGAACAGATCGAGTTATTTACTCGCTATAACCTGGGCGAGTTCGTCGCTGACGATGAAGCGCGGGCCCGCTCCGAGGCTTATCGCGCTGTCCAGGAGAGACATCCTGTCTTTCGGTTGCTCAGTGAGCCGGATCGATTGCCACGGGAAAACGACGGCAGAGAAGATAATGAGTTACGTATCCCTCGTCGTCTTCGCGATAGCAGGGCGCCGGTCTGCACTGAGCGACTGTTGCTCGTCGGGCGCGCCGGAAGCGGCAAGACGACGACGCTCCACTACGGCGCGCTCGTTCTGGCGCAGGCGGCGCGAACGGGTAGTGTGGATCGCGTGCGGCGCGAGTTGCAACTCTTCACCAGCGGATGCCCGTTTCCGGTGTACGCCCGCCTGACCGAGGTTATGACCTATGTGCACGAGCGCTACCGCGACCGTCGTGATGAACTGGTCGGTGCGCCGCCTGCTCTGCTGCTCGATGCACTCGACGAACTGGCCCCGCGTGATGCGCCCAATCTGCCTGCTGGCGCGCTGAGAAGCTGGATCGAGGAGGGCGGGTGCCTGGTGATGCTCGATGGTCTCGATGAAACCGGTGATGCCAGTGAGCGCGGCGCTGCAATTGACCTGATCAATGCGGCAGTGCATGAGTGTCCGAAGAGTCGCTTCATTGTGGCCAGTCGTCCCTTCGAGGGAATGAGCGAACGATTGCACGGCTTCACCGAACGCCACTTGCGTCCGCTCGATGCCGATGACATCCGTAAGCTGCTCAACCGGCTCTTCCGCGCGTTGCGCTTGCAGGAAGCAGGTGAACGCAAACCGGAAGACGATCCCGAGGCCATTGTGCCGGAGGCGGCGGAGTTATGGCAGAGCCTGGAACGTAACCCGCGCCTGTTCGATATGGCAACCAACCCGCTGTTGCTGACAAGTATGGTGGTGCTGGTGGAAGGCAGGGAACCGCTGCCGGTGGAGCGCGCCAAAGTCTATGAAAAACTGGTGCGGCTCACTATCGAAGCCTGGCGCAAAGCTCAACTCAGCCGCGATCGGCCGGGCATTCGTGTGAAGCTGTTCGATGAGAGCGACGACAGTGTACGCCTGCGGCTGCAACTGCTGGCTGCCGCTATGCTGGAACAAGGGAAGCGCGAGATCACGCTCACTCAGGCGCGCGACCTGCTGCGCCCGGTCTACCGCGCCAACAATCCCGACTGGAACGACGAGCGTTGCGATGACTACGTGCGTGATCTGCTGACGCAACTGGCTCTGCACAGCGGACTGATCCAGGCGCGCGACATCGACGCGCTTTTCAGCTTTACCCATTTCACGCTGCAGGAGTACCTGGCAGCGCGACACTACACCGAACAGGGCCGCAACAAGGAGGCGAACGTTACGAAACTGATCGAACGCTGGTCCGATCGACGCTGGCGCGAAACCATCCTGCTGGCGATTGGACACGAAGCGACCAGCGGCTCACGTGAGACAGCCCGGTTTATGCTCGATACGCTGCTTGGAAGCGACGATCCCGAAGCGCTCCTCCTGGC
>JANWXL010000192.1 GCA_025055265.1 Roseiflexus sp. | reverse complement strand
TAAGTTCCCGGTGACACGTTCTTCAGCACATACACGCCATACTGGTCGGTGAATGCGCTGCGGGCGCCGTCGGAGACTCTGACCTCTGCGACGCCATTCCAACGATCGCGCACGCGCCCCGAAATCGCGTATGTGCCTGGCGTCGTGCGGTCATAATACACGTAATCGATCCACTGGCCAATCCCTGACATCCCGTAGCCGATCCACATATATCCGCCTTCGCCCCACGTCGTGCCCCACGAATTGCGCACCCGCCACGCTCCTCTGCTCCCTTTGCTGTCGTCCCACCCGACCAGCACCACAGCATGATTGATGCTGCCGTTGCAGGCGGCTGACTCGTCGGTCTCGAACACGCCGGATCGGTGCCGCATAAACCGGGAACCAGCGCACACATACGCCGATATGGGTCCATACTCGCGGATGATGCGCTTGATCGTGACGACATCGGCATTGAACAGCGAGTTCCACGCCAGCAATCGCTCATGGTGCGGCAGCGCGCGGGTCAGTGGCGTATTCTGCCCCGTGTACGGCAGGTCGCTTTCGTACACGGCGCCCGCCTCGGTTTGATACGCGGGAGTCGTGCCGATGAACAGGTCATAGGCGGGCATGCCGCCATAACACGTGCCATGCGTTCCCGCAGAGAGCAGGTACTGCTCGGAGAGATCGCGCTCGACGCCATCAATGCGCTTGATGGCGGACTCGACCACGCCAGCGGTTGCGAATGCCCAGCATGCGCCGCATCCTCCCTGATCCTTCACAGGAGTGCAGACCCCCTGGTCGCACCAGTTGAATGCTGCCGGCAGCCCTTCGCTCGAACCCATCGCTACTGGCGGGAGCGACTGCGGCAACGCAGAGAGTTGGATGGCGGGAGGCAGGGCGACGAACCGTCCGTAGGTCTCGACCTGGATAGTGAATGTGCGCAACGGAGCGACGCCGTGCTCCCATGGTCGGCGGTAGACGAGGGTGAGCGTTTCGCTTCCGGCGCGTACTGGATGGAATGTCGTCACCTGCACGACCGGCGCGCTTGTGGCGGCCTCAGACGGCGCAGTCAGCGGCTCGAACGCCGGATCGCCCGCCTGCTGGATCAGCGACGGCGCTTCCTGCGGTTCCCAGACATAGCCGGTTCCGGGTTGCCCTTCAAGTTTGATGACCAGGCGCTGCCCCTGAGCAACAGCGACGCTGGTTCCGTGATGCGCCTGGGTGACAACAATGTCGTTCGGCGATGACCGAACAGTGGATGGAAGGGTAAGCAGCGCGGCGGCAATGACGATAAGGAATGTGCAGACGCCAGCCAGCCTGCGGAAGAGTGCGACGACGAGCATAACGACGATCTTCCTGATGGAACGAAGCTGCGATGATGCATCTGGCGGCGATGACGCCTTCTTTACAGTAATTATAGAAATGAAGGGGGCAAAAGGAAATTGAGGCAATTTTCCTGTTTCGCGGTAGTACTCCTGGTTCCTTCTTGACCGGTTTAGTTCAGTGTGCTATACTGGCGTCATCCACTCACGCTAGCAAAGGAGCTACGGATGAGCCACGATCGTCACCGCCGCTGGACCGTGCTGTTGGCGCTGATCGGCATGCTGCTCACGGTCGTCGCACTCCCCGGCGCGCCACCAGTCGCGCGCGCGTCCGACACTCCCGATCCATCGTCCGTTACGATTGCCGGAAGTTTTCAGAGCGAACTGGGTTGCCCGGGCGACTGGCAGCCCGAATGCACCGTCACCCGCCTGGTTTACGATACCAGTGATCAGGTCTGGCAGGCGACGTTCACCATACCTGCCGGAAACTGGGAGTACAAAGCTGCGCTGAACGGTTCGTGGGACGAGAACTATGGCGCAAACGCGCAGCGCAACGGTCCCAATATTCCGCTGGCGCTGAGCGACGCCGCTCCCGTCAAGTTCTACTACGACCACGAGACACACTGGATTACCAGCAACCGCAACACGCGCATCGTGACCGCGCCGGGCGACTACCAGAGCGAACTGGGCTGCCCCGGTGACTGGCAGCCCGATTGTTTGCGCTCCTGGTTGCAGGACCCGGACGGCGACGGGGTGTTTGTCAAAACGCTCACCGGGTTGCCTGCCGGGAACTATGAGTTCAAGATCGCCATCAACGAGAGCTGGAGCGAAAACTATGGCGCCGGCGGCGCACCCGGCGGCGCGAACATTCCCTTCACCGTGCCTGCGCCGGGCTACCGGGTGACGTTCACCTTCGTTTCGACGACCAGCACGCCGTCGGTGACGGTTGTCAGCCCCGGAGCGCGACCGGATAACAATGTCGAGTGGGATGGGGTGCGCCACGATTCGCGCAACCCGCTCTACCGCACGCCAGGCGGAGCGGTTCCGGCCGGGACGCCGGTGACCATCCGCCTGCGCACCTTCCATAATGATGTGACATCGGTGCGGCTGCGGGTGTACGACCTGAATGCCAGTGCGCAGCGTTTCTACGATATGACGCCAGCCGCGACCGATGTGGATTGCTATCAGGCGAGCCTGGCGGAGAAGACCTGCGATTTCTGGGAGGTGACGCTCAATCAGGCATCGCCGAACAATCTCTGGTATCGCTTCATCGTCACCGACGGAACCGACACCGACTACTATGACGACAACACCCCGGCGCTCGACGGCGGTCTGGGCGGAATGACCGACGAGCAGGAAGATCACAGTTGGGCGCTGATGTTCTACGACCCGGCGTTTACCGTGCCGGAATGGGCAAAGAACGCGGTGATCTACCAGATCTTCCCGGATCGCTTCCGCAACGGCGATCCGCGCAACGACCCGCGCACCGGCGACAGCCGGTACGATGACCTGGTCATCGCGCTGCCGTGGGGCGAACTGCCCGAAGGGTACTGCCGCAACTACAGCGACGCCACAACGAACTGCCGCTGGCGCTTCGACGACACGCCGCCGTCCTGGAGCCCGACCAAAGAGAGTCCGCGCGGGCGCGACTACTACGGCGGCGACCTGCGCGGGGTGATCAGTCGCCTCGACTATCTCAAGAACCTGGGGGTGACGGTCATCTATTTCAACCCGATCTTCCACGCGAAGTCGAACCACCGCTACGACACCTACGATTACTTCCGCATCGACCCGGCGCTTGGCACGCTCGCCGATTTCCAGCGCCTGGTGCGCGAAGCGGAGCGCCGTGGCATCCGCGTGATCGTCGATAGCGTGTTCAACCATATGTCGTCGGACAGCCCGCAGTTCGACCGCTACAGGTACTACGCCACGCTCGGCGCGTGCGAGTCTGCCGCGTCCCCCTTCCGCGACTGGTTCCGCTTCCGCGCTCCCGGACCGGGTGAGCCATCGCCGTGCGCCCCTTCGACTCCTGGCGGCAATGACACGTACTACGTCGGATGGTTCGGCTTCGACAGCATTCCCGAGATCCGCAAGGAAAACCCGGCGGTACTGCGCTATTTCGTGACCGGACCGAACAGCGTGTCGCGCTACTGGCTGCGCCAGGGCGCGAGCGGGTGGCGCCTCGACGTAATGGGCGACTCGTCGTTCCCGCCCGATTACTGGCCCACCTTCCGCCGCGTCGTGCGCGAGACGCGCCACGATGCGCTGATCATCGGCGAACTGTGGCAGAAGGACAGCACGCTGCTGCGGCATCTGCGCGGCGACACCGCCGACACGACAATGAACTATCGTTTGCGCGATGCGATCATCGGTCTGCTGACGCCAGGACCGTTCGACTCGAAGGGATTCGCCGACAGCGGACGTCCGATCACGCCGTCGGAGTTCGCCAGTCGCATCAGCTCCATCCGCGAAGACTATCCCGACGCCGCGTACCTGACGTTGATGAACCTGGTCGGCAGCCACGACACCGAGCGCATTCTGTGGACGCTGACGCCAGGCGCCGAGACGCGCGCCGACAAGGAGTTCAACGCGGCGAACCTGGCGAACGGCAAACAGCGGCTGCGCATCGCGTCGCTCATTCAGTTCACCATGCCCGGCGCGCCGACGATTTACTACGGCGATGAGGTCGGCGTGACCGGCGACGATGACCCGGACGACCGGCGCACCTACCCGTGGGTCGAGACCGGCGGCAAGCCGGATCGGGCGCTGCTCCGCCACTACAGCGACCTGGCGCGCATTCGCCATCACTACAGTTCATTGCACGCTGGCGATCTGCGCTTCCTGCTGGCGGACGACGCCGCCGGAACGGTCGCGTATTCGCGCATCAGCGGCAACGACGCGGCGATTGTCGCCATCAACCGCAGTTCACAGCCACGCACGCTCGACATTCCGGTGGCCGGGGTCATTCCCGACGGCACGGCGTTCTTCCCCTCCTACTGCGTCGCCAATGACCAGTTGACCAACTGGCTGAACGTCCAGAACGGCCGGCTGCGGGTGACGCTCAACCCGATGAGCGCGGTGCTGCTCACCAGCTACTTGGCGGACCTGACGCCGCCAGCGGCGCCGACGGGCCTCCGGGTGACGGGTGAAGGAGACGGGCAGGTGAGTCTGGCGTGGAATGGCGTCCCCGGCGCGGCGGGGTACAACCTCTACCGCAGCCCGTTGAGCGGCGGCGGGTTCGTGAAAGTCAACGACACGCCGCTGACGGCGGTCGCCTACACCGACGCCGGGTTGCGCAACGCGCGCGACTACTTCTACGTCGTGACCTCGGTTGATGA
>JANWXL010000189.1 GCA_025055265.1 Roseiflexus sp. | reverse complement strand
AGAGGCGAAAGAGGCGGAAGGTTGCAGGTGGAAGGTCGCGCGTTCAGGGAGAGATGTTGCATCGTCGTATCTCTACGGGGCATCGCAACGTCTTCAGAATGGTCCAGAGGTAAGCAGCGAGCGCGAGCGACGCGCATCCAGCCATTCATTTCCATTCGTTTATTCGTTGCTGCATTCGTTGACCCATTCGTTTATTCGTTGCCGCATTCGTTGACCCATTCGTTTATTCGTTGCCGCATTCGTTGACCCGTTCGCTCATTCGTTGCCCCATTCGCTGACAGCAGAGCGGCAAGAGGCGACATATGACTCACGACAGCGGTCCCATCTACACGGACGCTGATTTCATCAAAGATGATCTGCGGCGATGTGATCTGGTGATGAAGGGCGGCATCGCCAGCGGCGTGGTCTACCCGCCTGCGATCATCGAGCTTGCGACGCGCTACCGATTCGTCAACATCGGTGGTACGTCGGCGGGCGCGATTGCGGCAGCGGCGGCAGCGGCGGCGGAGTATGGGCGCGCCATCCCCTACGCCGGGTATGGCAGCGGCTTTCAACGGCTCGACCGGCTGCGCGTCTGGCTTGGCGCGAGCGAGGACCATCTGGCGGGGTTGTTCCAGCCATCCCCCAACCTGAAGCCATTGTTTCACACGCTGCTCGATCTGATGATTGCTTCAAAAACAGCGCCGCCGCCAACACGTCCATCTGCGCCTCTCCGTCTGCCATCTGCGCTGCGCATTCCTGTTGCTGCGCTCCGGTTCGTCTGGCTCACGCTGTCGCTCTTCGTCCGCATCGCCCGCTTGCTGATGCGGTATAACGCATCCGTGACACTGGGAGTCAGTGTGGTAGTGGCACTGATTATTGCAGCGATCTGGATTCTCCCCTCCCTCCTGAGCAACACCCCGGTGCAACCGTTGATCATTGTCGGGCGGGTGGCACTGTCGATCCTGGTCGGTCTGATCATTGGCGTGCTGGCGGGCGCTGTGCATCTTGTGTGGATTGCTGTCGCGGAACTGCCGCGCAGTCTGTTTGGATTGTGCAGCGGTCATGCGGCAGGCGCAACGCCAGAGGGATGGCCGCCGACGCTGGGAGATACCGAAGGGCGCGGTAGACCGACTGCGCTGACTGACTGGCTCCATGCGGCGATCAATGGGCTGGCGGGGCGCGATGCAGATCAACCGCCGCTCACGTTCGGCGAACTGGCGCATACGCCGGATGGTCGCAGGATTTCGCTCCGCATGATGACCAGCAATCTGAGCGAGCATATGCCGTATGTGCTGCCCAAAGACCTGGGCCGCTTCCTCTTTGATCCGACCGAATTCGCGCGCCTGTTTCCGGAGATTGTCGTCGAACACATGCGCACACGCAGCGCGGGCGCGGCATATCAGGTGAAGGACGAACGCGGCGCGGTGCGAACGCTGCTCCCCCTTCCCGCCTGGCGCGATCTCCCCGTGGTCTTTGGTGCGCGTCTGAGTCTGAGTTTCCCGATCCTGATCGCTGCTGTTCCGCTGTACACGATCAACATCGCCAGGCAACGCGAAGCGAGCGCCGGACGAACGCTGCGCGCGGATCATCTTCAGCGCCATCTGTTCAGCGATGGCGGGATTGCCAGCAATTTTCCGATCCACTTTTTCGACCGCTGGCTGCCAACCCATCCGACCTTTGGCATCAATCTGGTGCACCTGCCCGCAGACGAGATCGACAATGAGCAGTTACTCCACACGCTGCTGACGAACGAGGGAAGCGAAACGTCAGGCGAGGCGCCGAAGCCGGAGATGATCGTCAAGCAGGCATATCTGGGGCGCGCCGACTTTCGCGCTGCCGCGCCTGCGCCGCCTCCGCCTTCCCGCGCCGCCGCGCCGTTCAGCAATCCGCAGGGTGAAGTCTATCTGCCGCCTGCTGGACCGGGCGAAGATTACATCGAGTGGAAAGCGATTGCCAGTCTTCCGGCGTTCTTCTGGTCGATCTTCGGTACAGCGCAAAACTACCGCGATGCAGCGCAGGCGCGGCTGCCAGGGTACAACGAGCGGGTGGTGCGGGTGCGGCTGCGACCGGAGGAAGGCGGCCTCAACCTGCGCATGCCGCCCCGAATTGTCGCCGAGATCGTGCGCAAAGGGCGGCTTGCCGGGCGGGCATTGCTGCCGCAGGAACCCGAGGCGGCTGGCAGGAGACGCGGCGGCTTCCGTTTTGACGATCATCGCTGGGTGCGCCTGGTGACGCTTCTTTCGGAGATCGATCAGCAACTCCGCGATATGCGCGCTGCCTACGACGATGTTCAGGCGGACTACCCATCGTTTTTGCGCGACGCGCTGACGAACGACAAGCTGCCGGTTTGCCCGCCGTATTACCTCGGCAACCCCGAAGAACGGGCGCTCTTTGCGTGACGCATCGAGGCGCTGATTGCGCTCTATACGCTGTGGAGCGATCTCGATGAGGCGACAACCGCGCGCCTCAATACGATCCTGTTGCGCATGAACAAACGGACGCTCCAGGACCTGGCGCGCCTGCTCGATCAACCCGATGACCAGGAGGCTTTGAGCGGCCTGCAGCACTGGCTCAGCGCTATGCACGCCGAGAAGGTGCGTGCTGCAAAAGCGGCAGAACGCGAGCCGTCGCCGGTCGAAGATATGATGGACCTGCGGGTGATGCCGACGATTTGAGCGGCGCCCCCGCTCAGATGGCGCCAGAGTCCTGGCTATCTCCGGCGTCTAGCGCCGCGAGCGCCCTGACCGGCATGCCCCAATTGATGACTGTCGCTCGTTCTTCTTCTGGAGAGGTACATTTTTTCCAGCGCGCACCGGAGACTCCGTGAACCCGTGCGCGACATTCTTCCCATGTGGCATGACGCGCCAGTTCGCCCCGCACCAGGCTCAGGTAGGAGATGCGTCGGCGTGCAGGCGCGCCGGACAACGTTTCTACACGACCATCGGCATACGCCTGGGCAAGCAGATTGGCGCGTTCGTTCCACGGATCGCCGCTGTGCCCGCGCACATAGTTCCACGTCACGCGCTGCCCGGCGAGTGCATCGAGTTCCTCCCAGAGGTCGCGATGCTCGATCGGCGCATCATCAACGGTCAGCCAGTTGCGCTGTTTCCACAGCGGCAGCCAGCGGGTCGCACCGTTCAACAGATAGGCGCTATCGGTTGTCAGGCGCACTGGCATATCAGGGGGAACGCGGCGCAGCGCCTCGACCGCTGCGCGCAGTTCCATCCGGTTGTTGGTGGTCTGTTCTTCGGCGCCGCCGATTTCGATCACGTCGCCATTGCGAACAATGATCGCCGCCCATCCGCCGGGTCCAGGATTGCCGCGGCAGGCGCCGTCGGTATAGATGTCGACCATAACCACTCCCGTGCCACTGGCATAACGAAGGTATAATACCACTGCTTCCGACAATCTAACTATTTCGCCGGTGCGACGAGACCAGGATGCCAGATGTTCATCATTCCAATCCCGTGTTCGAACTCAAAATCTTCGGCGCGCCTCGTCTGCTGCTCGATCGACGCGAGGTCCCGTTTCGACGCCGTCAACCCCTCGCCATTATGTCCGTGCTGGCGCTCAGTGAACGACCAGTCACCCGTGATGAACTGACCTATCTCCTGTGGCCCGACTCGCCGCAGACGGTGGGACGTCAACGTTTGCGCCGTTCGCTTTCGCAATTGCGCCAGTCGGTTGGTCCGTGGGCGGATCGGTTACTGACCGGAGTGGGGGCAGGTGGTCATTTCCTGCATTTTGACCCGAATGTATGCCGTGTCGACGCTCGCACATTTCTGCATTTGTCGGGGCAGGCGCGTGAACTGCCGGACCCTGACGGACTGCGCGCCGCCGAACAGGCGATCCGTCTCTACGCAGGACCTTTGCTGAGCGGGTTGGAACTCGATACATCGCCGGAATTCGAGCAGTGGCTGCTCCAGCAGCGTGAGCGTTTCGAGCGCATTCAACTCGATATGTGGCGTCGCATCGTCGATGGGTATACAGACATCGGAGACTTTGCCCGCGCAATTACCGCAGTCGAACGTGCGCTGTCAATGGACGCCCTCTCCGAAGAATTGCACCGCAAAGCGATGTGGCTCTATGCAAAGACAGGACGGCGCGGCGATGCCATTCGGCAGTTTGCTCACTGCGCTTCGCTCCTGGAACATGAACTGGGGATCGAGCCAGATGCCGACACCGCAGCGTTGTACCGGGCAATTCTCGATGACCGCGTCGATGACGCCCGATCACTGGCGTTCAAGGCGCGTCTCGCTCAATCGCCATTGCCTGTTGCGCTCTCAGCCGTGCGCCATCCTCCGGCACTCCTGCACCTGTCCGATCACACAGCTTTGTGTGATGACCTGGTCGCAGCCATGCATCAGGCATTAACCGGCGCAACGCAGGTCGTCTGTATTCAGGGACTGGCTGGCGCTGGCAAGAGTCGGCTCGTGCGCGAGGCGCTGGGACGTATTCGACAGACCATGCCGAATGTCCTGGTCTGGTTCGCCAGTGCGCGTAAAACCGGGCATTCAGTCCCGTTCGGCCTGATGGCCGATCTGTTTGACGCCGCGCTTCGTGAGCGTCTGAATCGTCCTCGTGCTCAGGCTGGAAGCGTCGCGCTTCAAATCGACCTGTGGATGACCGAGGCGGTGCGCCTGCTGCCAGAATTACGCGCCGTCTTCCCGCATTTGCCGCCGCCTCAGCCGCAAAGCGACCACGAGTCCGTCCAGCACCAGTTGGCGCGCTGGCGGTTGTTGCAGGCATTGCCGCGCGCGCTGCGCGCCCTGAAAGGCGATGATTCGACAGTCATCGTGCTGGAAGACCTGGATCAGGCCGATTCGCTGTCGATCGAGGCGGCTGGCTGGCTGGTGAGCGCGCTGCCAGATACGCACGTGGCGCTGACGATCACCTGTCGCACCAGAGACGGCGCGCTGGACAGGATGCTGGAAGATTTGCGCACACGCGACTTAGTACGAACGTGGACCCTCGGTGCTTTCGATCAGGCAATGGTTCTGCGACTGGCGGAGGACGCCGGTCTGCCGGCAACGCTGGCGGAGGAAGTCTGGCGCCGGACGCATGGAGCGCCGCTGGCGACCCGTGAGCTGCTGTACGCTGCTGCCCTTTCCGCCGG
>JANWXL010000151.1 GCA_025055265.1 Roseiflexus sp. | reverse complement strand
AGTGGCAAAACATCCATATGGCGCAGGTTGCGAATCCGTCGCCGGAACAGATCTACTACCAGCGCGTCGCGTGGACGTGGATGCTGGCATTCTTCGGGCTGTTTTGCCTCCTCGTCGCTGTTGGCGGATACGGCGGCTGGCATTACTACTCTACAGCGACAACGCCAGTCGAAGGGGCGATTCTGCGCAGCCACGTGAATGTCGGCGTTTCGATCCAGCCGCGTGGTCGTCTGACAGCTGAGAGTATCGAACGCCTGCCGCCAGAACGTGATCCCTGCCCCGGTGAACTCGATATCTGCGCCATGGTCTCCGAAGGAAGCGTCATTCGCACCAAAGCCGAGGCGGGATATGGTCCCGTGGCGTCGCTGGTGCTCGCCGACCAGACGCAGATCGATTTTTGGGCGCATCCCGATGGCGCCGAACTGATGCTCGCCAGTTATCGTGCAACGACCTGGCACAACGGGCGCCTTGAAGTGGTGCTGCGGCAGAATGCAGGGTATCTTCGCTACGACATCGCATCCGGACAACCCTACGATCGGGTCGAGTACGTCGTTGAAGTCGGTGAGGGGACGCGCATTCACCTTAATCCTGGCGGGAGCTATTCGATCAATGTGCTGTCCAGAGCGGCGCGCGCGCTGCCCGCCCTCGCTGAAACTGGCGAGCCGCTCTGGATCGAAGTCGCCACACGTTCGGGTCGTGTCATCGTGGATCACCAGGGCGAGTCGGTTGAAGTGCAACCCGGACAACTGGCGCAGATCGATGCTGCTGGCGCGCTTGCCGGGCCAGTCGAAGCGCGCTGGGAGTTGATCCGCGATGGCGGGTTCGAACAGTACCTGACGCAGAATAAGTACGATCAGACCTCCAAAACCTGGCGCAAATACGCTGTTCCAAATGCTCCCGGCATGACCACCGAAGAGCACAATGGACGGTTCGCCGTTGTGCGTTCCTGCCGCCCGGAAACGCCCGATTTCTGCACGCCGGATGATCAGGTCGCCATCGGGCAGTTTCGCCGCGACGGATTGCAAACCCGTCCGTTCACCGTCGGCATCGAGCAGACCATCGACGCCGATGTGTCGGAGTTTCCGTCGCTGCGCCTGACGATGTGGGTGCGGGTGTTGACCCAGACGGTGCAACTCGCCGGGGTGGCCGGATCTGAGTGCCCGATCATGGTGCGGATCACCTACAAGCCCACCAGTCCGACCGATCAGGAGTTGAGTCGCTATTTCTGCATCTACACCGGTAGCGGCGAGGTGTCGAACAGCGAAGATGCCGGTGAAATCCGCTATCGGCAGGTGCCACAGTTTCAGTGGTACCGCCTGAACGTCGAGTTGCGCGACGACTCGCTTCTCCGTCAGGCGCGCTACATCCAGAGTATTCGCGTCGAGGCGCGCGGGCACGATTATCTCTCCGAAGTAACGGCAATCTCGCTGATTGGCAGGCAGTAGCGGCGTGATCTACACCGGCATCGACGTTGTTGACGTGGAACGGATCCGGCGGGCGGTCGGGCGGTGGGGCGATCGCTTCGTCCAGCGCGTCTTTTCGCCAGCCGAGGCGGCGCTGTGCAACGGACGCGCCGAGTCGCTGGCGGCGCGCTGGGCGGCGAAAGAAGCCATCGCCAAGCTCCTCGGCGTCGGTCTGCGCGGCATCGGCGGCGCTGGCGGCGTCGCCTTCCACGATATCGAGACGCTTGCCGATGCCTGTGGGCGCCCGGTTGTCATCCTTCATGGCGTCGCACGGGCGCGCGCCCGCGAGTTGCGCATCGACAGCATCAGCCTGAGCCTTGCCCATGACCACGGTCTGGCAATCGCCGTCGCCGTCGCGCTCAGTTCACCGGTAACCAGAAGGAGAACGCCGTGGTGAGAGTGCGTCGTCAGGGATGTACGCCAATCGCATGCCTGGTCAGCATCGCGTTCTTTGTTGTTGTTGTCGCCTGCATCGGCGGCATTTTCTTCGGCGTGACGGGACTTATCCGCAACTCGGATGTGGTGCAGGAAGCACGGGCGCGCGCTGAACGCGATCCAGAGGTGGCAGCAGCGCTCGGTACGCCGCTCGAGATTGGCTGGCTGTCTCTGGGTTCGATTGAAACGTCAAACGGCGGCGGCAGCGCAGATCTCACGCTGCCGGTTTCAGGTCCTCGCGGATCAGGGCAGATGATCGTTGAAGCAGTGCGTCGTGAGGGGGTGTGGCAGTACCGTCGCCTGATCGTGACCGTCGGCGACCGGCAGATTGATGTGCTGCGCGAGCGGTAGCTGCTGGCATAGATGACTGTCACCTGCGTGGTTGGCGCGGTAACCCGGAGCGTGTCGCAGCGCCAGGGGTCGCCCAGGCAATGCGCATCCGGCAGCGGTGACAGTCATCTACTCCCACGTCTTGTGATACACCTGTCATCCTCAGAAACCCTATCTCCCCATAAACTGAGCGTGTCACTCGTGTGACATTGATTGCGGTTCTTCCAG
Organism: Roseiflexus sp.; assembly: GCA_025055265.1. Taxonomy (GTDB): domain Bacteria; phylum Chloroflexota; class Chloroflexia; order Chloroflexales; family Roseiflexaceae; genus Roseiflexus. Next base: position 10,337 of record JANWXL010000151.1, on the reverse strand, counting down.
ACCGTCTCCGGCGAGCCGTTACGCCGCCGGACGGGCGCATCCACGACACAATCTGAACTCTTAAGGAGGAGACACGCTATGATCCTTTCACGGCGTCGCTTCCTTGGCGCCGGCGCAACGCTCGCAGGCGCAGGGATGGCTGGCGTCCCCACACGACGCGCCAGTAGCGCCGCACGCCAGGCGCACACTCAAACCTCTCCCTCGGCGTTGCCTCCAATTGAACTGATCGCGCTCAATCGCATGGCGTATGGACCGCGCCCCGGCGATGTAGCGCGGGTCCAGCAGATGGGGTTCACTGCCTACGTCGATGAGCAACTGAACCCAAACGATGCCGATGATGCCCTGTGCAATGAGAAGATCGCCAACGCGCGCCTTCAGATCAAGTACAGCGCCGGGATGGGGTATCCTGCGGTTGATGAAATGCGACCGTTGCGCACCATCGTCGAAAACTGGGGTCTGGCGCAACTGTGGCCCCTCTCGAAAAACCCGGCGTACCAGGAGCGGATCCGCCCCGTCGAGGAAGTCCGCGCAGCGACGCTGCTCCGCGCTGTGTACAGCAAGTGGCAGTTGCGCGAAGTGCTGGTCGAGTTCTGGCATAACCATTTCAACGTCGATGCCTATTCCGATTCGCGCATCAGCGCAACCTGGACCCTCTACGACCGCGATGTGATCCGGCGACACTGCCTGGGCAATTTCCGCAATATGCTGCGCGATGTGGCGAAGAGCATTGCCATGGCGTTCTACCTGGACAACGCCTTCAGTCGCGACGGTCCCGCGAATGAGAACTATGCCCGCGAGCTGTTCGAACTGCACACGCTGGGGCAGGAAAATTACCTCAACCATCTGTACAATCGCTGGCGCGACGTTCCTGGCGCATTGACCGGCAACCCTGTCGGGTACATCGACCAGGATGTGTATGAAGCGGCACGCGCATTTACAGGGTGGACGATTGCCCACGGTCAGACAGTGAGCGGCAATATCCGCCTGCCGGACACCGGCGAGTTCGCCTATGTCGATCTCTGGCACGATAACGCGCAGAAACGGGTGCTTGCCTTCGAGATTGATCCGAACCGGCCTCCGCTGGAAGACGGGGAGACGGTTATTCGCCTGGTGAGTGAGCATCCCGGTACGGCGCGCTCTATCTGCCGCAAACTCTGCCGGCGCCTGCTCGCCGACGACCCGCCTGCCTCGCTGGTGAATGCGCTGGCGAGCGTCTGGCTCGCCAACAAGGATGCGCCCGATCAGATCGCCAGAACCGTGCGCGCCCTGCTGCTGTCGGACGAATTCAGAAACACCTTCGGCAGAAAGGTCAAACGACCATATGAGGTGGTCGTGTCGTTCCTGCGCGCCACTAATGCCGACGTCACCCCTAACTCTAACCTGTTCTGGCAGTTGCAGGAGATGGGGTATCGCATGTTCAACTGGGGACCGCCGACGGGCCATCCAGAGGAGAGCGCCGCGTGGCTGAGCACGAACGGCATGCTGCGGCGCTGGAATATCATCAACCAGTTGCAGAGCAACTGGCTTGGGGCTGCAACCTTTGATTTGCCAGGGCAGACGCCAGCTGGATTAACGTCGCGGCAGATTGTGGAGTTCTGGATTGCACGCCTGCTGGCGATTGCTCCGCCGCAGTCCACAGTCGACCGACTGGTCAATCTGATGCGCCAGAATGGGTCGGCGGACGCGCCGCCGACTGGCAGCGCTGAAGAGATTGCCGACCGCATCAGGAGCGTGGTGACGCTGATTGCAATGACGCCTGAATTTCAACTGCGATAGAGGAGACCAATGACACTCTCACGACGCAACTTTGTTGTCGGGTGCAGCGCCGCGATCGCTGCAATGACCGGCGGCGCCGTCAGCGGTCTGGCGTTCGCGCAGCCGAATGATACGACCCGCCGCGATATTCTGATTGTCGTCTTCCTGCGTGGCGGTTGCGACGGTCTCAGCCTGGTCGCGCCGGTGAACGATCCGTTCTACCGCGGCGCGCGCGGCGAACTGCGGGTGGAGGAGAGCGGGCAGAACGCCGGGCTGCTCTTTGGCAATCAAATCCCGGGCGCCGATTTTCGCCTGCACCCGCGCGCCACACCGCTGCTGTCGCTCTACATCAATCGCTCGCTGGCAATTGTCCACGCATGCGGGCTGACCAACGGGACGCGCAGCCACTTTGAGGCGATGGATTACATGGAAGGCGGGATCCCGGAGGGCGGCGTACCGGCGAATGGCTGGCTCGGCCGCTATCTGAACGGCATCAATGCCAGCGGTTATCTTCCGGCGGTCGCAGCCGGAACACGCGTGCCATTCTCGATGATTGGGTTCAACGGCGCTGCTGCGCTGACCGACCCGAGTTCATTTAGCCTGAGCTGGAACTCGTGGCGCTACCGCACGCAACTCAATGAGGCGCTTGACTCATTCTACACCGGCGACTCTCCCGTGCATCAGGCAGGTCGGACGACGCTGACGACAATTGCCAGGATCAACGAGCGTCTGCCGCGCGATGCGCAGGGCAAGGTTATTCCCTACAAACCGGAGAACGGTGTTGTCTATCCAGGGGGGCGCGGCGCCAGCCTGGGGAATGCTCTGCGAACGGTTGCCAGTCTGATCAAAATGGATGTCGGGCTGCTGGCGGCAACTGTTGACTACGGCGGCTGGGACACGCACGAAGGTCAGGGCTGGATCTTCCCCGAACTGGTTGCGGGGCTTTCTGAAGCGCTCTATGCCTTCTACAACGATCTCTGGCGCTACCACGACCGGCTGACGGTCGTAGTGATGAGCGAGTTTGGACGGCGGCTCAAAGCCAATCGCAGCGGCGGCACGGACCATGGGCACGGCAATGTGATGCTCGTGCTCGGTGAGGGAATTCGTGGCGGGAAGATGTACGGCGTCTGGCCCGGACTGGCGACCGAGCAACTGGATAATGGCGTTGACCTGGCGATCACCACCGACTATCGCGCGGTGCTGGCAGAGATTCTGGTCAAGCGCGGCGGATACCCGGCGGTCGATCAGGTCTTTCCTGGCTTCCGCGGGTCGCAGCTTGGTCTTGCCTATTCCCCTGGCGAAACGATCGAACGACCGAACCGGGTGAACCTGCCGCTGGTGACACGGTAATGTCCGCTACTCGCCGATAATTTTGATCAGCACACGCTTGCGCCGCTGACCGTCGAACTCGCCGTAGAACACTTCTTCCCACGGACCGAGGTCGAGCTTGCCGTCGGTGATCGCCAGCACCACTTCGCGCCCCATAATGGTGCGCTTCAGGTGCGCGTCGGCATTGTCCTCGCCCGTGTCGTTGTGGCGGTACTGCGAGATCGGCGCGTGCGGCGCAAGCTTCTCCAGCCAGCGCTCGAAGTCGTGCCACAGACCGGGTTCATTGTCGTTGACAAAGACGCTGGCGGTGATGTGCATGGCATTGACCAGGCACAACCCCTCGCGCACCCCCGATTTGCGCACGGCTGCCGCGACCTGATCGGTAATGCGCACAAATGCCACCCGCGTGGGGGTGTTGAACCAGAGTTCTTCACGGTATGAGCGCATGGGTTTCGAGCCCTCCAGACCCCAGGTGACCGTCACCTTCCACGTGGTGACGGTCACCTCGAGCAGCCTACCGCTTCCACTTGATGCTGCACCCGACGCTCGGCTTTTGCACCGCGTTCACCGGTTGACCGGACAGGATGGCGTCGAGTGCGGCGCGCACATCGGCGGCAGTCGCCTGCCTGCCGCTGTTCGGGCGGGTGTCGTCAAGCTGCCCGCGGTAGACCAGGCGCAGATCGCCGTCGAAGATGAAGGTGTCGGGGGTGCAGGCAGCGCCATACGCGCGCGCCACGTCCTGGGTCTCGTCGAACAGATACGGGAAGGGATACCCGACGCGCAGCGCCTCTTCGCGCATCTTCTCAGGTGAGTCTTCAGGGTACTGGATCGGGTCGTTGGAACTGATAGCGATGAATGAAACCCCCTGCGGCATGTAGTCGTTCGCCAGGCGAACCAGCGCCTGATCGACGTGCTTGACGTAGGGGCAGTGATTGCAGATGAACATAATCACGGTCGCCTTTGGCGATTTCAGATCGCTCAGCGACATCGTCTTGCCCGATACCGTGTCGATCAGGGTGAAATCAGGCGCTCTGGCGCCCAACGTCAGGGTCGTCGACGCTTCCGATGTTGCAGGCATGGTCCTCCTCCTTGATCCAAAAGACACGTTGCGCCTTTGCGTCTCTGCGTTAGAAGTGATGGTTCGTGGTCGCGCTGGTATTGTACCAGATGCCGCAGCGCATCGAATGCGTTTCGTGGTATGATGCACCTGTCGCATCCGTGATATTCCAGGGCGCGTAGACGATAGAGATAGAACGATCCTGTATCCTGATTTCTTCTGATACGAGGTGTGCGCTGAGTATGCGAATAGGGTTCTGCACTGCCCGATCCTTCCATCGCGCAACGTATCGTCGCTGAAAGAATGCAAACCGTCTATGGAACGCAAACGTGCAATTGTCATCGGCGCAGGGTTTGGCGGTCTGGCGATGGGTATTCGCCTGCAAAGCCTGGGGTTCGATACCACCATTGTCGAAAAACTGGATGGACCCGGAGGTCGCGCGTATGTGCGACGAGTCGACGGGTTCACCTTCGATATGGGTCCGACTGTCATTACCGTGCCGCATTTTATCGAGGAATTGTTTGCTCTGGAGCGTGATGCGGCGAATCTCGCCGCGCCCGACTTTCCGCCAGAAGTGCTGGCGCCCGGCGCGCGCGTTACCAGCGGCATCAGCGGCGGTCCCGCTACATCGAAGTATGTGACGCTGATCCCGATCCTGCCTTTCTACCGCATCTACTTCGATGATGGAACTTTTTTCGATTATGACGGCGATCCGGTGCACACCCGCGAGCAGATCCGTGCGCTGGCGCCGGAGGATCTCGAAGGGTACGAACAGTTCCACGCCGCAGCCGAAGCAATTTTCAAGCGCGGCTTCCTCGAACTGGGCTACACGTATTTTGGCGACATCGGCACGATGCTGCGGGTCGTGCCCGATCTGCTGCGTCTCGACGCGGTGCGTCCGCTCTTCTCCTTCGTGAAGCGCTATTTCCGCAACCCCAAGATGCAGCAGGTGTTCAGCTTCGAGCCGTTGCTGATCGGCGGCAATCCGTTGCAGGTTCCGGCGATCTATGCCATGATTCATTTTGTTGAGAAAACGTGGGGCATTCATTTCGCCCTCGGCGGCACTGGCGCGCTGGTGCAGGGTCTGGTGCGGAAATTCGAGGAGTTGGGCGGGGTTATGCGCTACAATAGCGAGGTGCGCCGGATCATTGTGACCGATGAGCACGGTCGTGAGCCGCGCGGTCTGCGTGCGCGCCGCATCGCCCGCGGCGTCGAGCTGGTTGACGGGACGCGCCTCGAGGCGGATCTGGTGGTCTCGAACGGCGACTATGCGATGACGTATCTTCGCCTGATTGACCGCAAACACCGGCGGATCAACAACGATCTGCGGGTGCGTCTGGCGCGGCAGTCAATGTCGCTGGTTGTCATCTACTTTGGGTTTCGCGCTGATCCGCGTGATGCGCAGTTGCGCCACCATAACATTATTCTGGGACCGCGCTACGAGGGGTTGCTGGGAGATATTTTCAATCGCAAGGTGCTGGCGGACGATTTCTCGCAGTATCTGCACATTCCGACGCTCACCGACCCAAGCCTGGCGCCTCCCGGTCACCACGCGGCGTACACGCTCGTTCCCGTGCCGAACAACAGTTCCGGGCTGAACTGGTCGCAACTGGCGGAACCATTCGTCGATAAAGTGCTCCGATTCCTCGATGAACGCGGCTATCTGCCGGGTCTGATGGACCGCCTGGTGCACAAGAGTTACATTACGCCCGACTACTTTGAGGGAACGCTCAATAGCTGGCTGGGGAACGGCTTCGGCGTCGAACCGTTGCTGATCCAGTCAGCATACTTCCGTCCGCACAACCGGAGCGAGGACATCGAGCGGCTCTATCTGGTTGGCGCAAGTGTGCAGCCGGGTGGGGGCACGCCGTCGGTTATGATGTCGGCAAAAATGACGGCGCGGGTCATCGCGAAGGATTATGGCATTCCCGACTCGATCGTTTGCCGCGCACCAGAGTCGCTTCAGATGGTATAACTGTGATCGCTGCAGGGCAGGTGCAGCGTATCGCCGGGGGAGGATCTGCATCACAACGAGGCTTCCATGAGTTCAGGCGAGAAAGTTATCCATGATCGCTACCGCGTTATCTACACTGTCGATGAACGACCCGGCGTGAGAGTCTACCGTTGCCGCGATGATCAGAGCGGTGAGTTGATGCTGGTTGCCGAGTTTGCGGCATCTGATGGGGCGCTTGGCAACCTGGAAATCCTGGCAAAGCAAATTGCAGCGACCAGTCACGAAGCATTGCTGCCGCTGCGCGACCATTTTGCCGAGGGTGCGCATTACTACATGGTGTGCGCCGATCCCGGCGGGCAGGATTTTGAACGGGCCATTCGCGCGCGCGGCGGTCCGCTGCCGGAAGCCGACGTGCTGACGCAGGCGACGCGGTTGCTCCTGCTGCTGGAATATCTGCACAGCCAGCGCCCGCCGCTGTTTCTGGGCGATCTGGCGGTCGTCGATGTCTGGATCAATGACAGGGGCGCATTCCTGGTCACTCCTTTCACCCTGGCGACCCCTATCGGGCAGACGCCATCGCCGTACCGCGCGCCGGAACTCTCGCGCCCCGACGCCGAACCCACGACGGTCAGCGATGTTTATACCATTGGCGCGCTGATGTACCACGCGCTGACCGGCTGGGCGCCGCCGACGCCAGCGCAGCAGGAAGCGGGTATGCCGCTGACGGGTCCGCGCTCGCTCAATCCGCAGATTTCCCCGCTCGTCGAACAGGTGTTGCTGCGCGCGCTGCAACTGCGTCCGGTCAATCGGTTTCAGCAGGCGCGCGAAATGCGAATCGCGCTGGAAACCGCACAGATGATGGGCGGACGTTCGCTTGGTCTCGGTCCTGATGTGCTGACGCAGGTGACGACGGCGGCTTCTGCTGAAGCGCAGCCGCAACCGCAACCGCCGGAGCGTGTCGCGTCCGCTGCACCGGCGGTTGCAGCGCCTCCAGCGTCAGCAGCGCCGCAGCCTGGAATGCCTGCTGCTCCGCCGCCTGCAGCGCCTGCGCCCTACCCGCCAGCGTACCCGCCTGGCTATGCACCTGCTCCGCAGCGCCAGGGATTGAGCACCGGCTGTCTGATCACCTCGGCTGTGCTGTTGACCGTCGCCGCGATTGGAGTCTGTCTTGCGATTGCGGTCTTTTTGCCTGGCAGTCCGCTGCGCCAGATGCTTGGCATCACCGGCGCCTCAAGCGCGCCAACGTCGGCGCCAGCGGAAGCATCGCCGGCGCCGACGGTTGCGCCAACGGCGACGGACGCTGCAACTCCTGAACCGACAGTTCCACCCCCCACGCCGATACCCGCTAATGGCTCGCCAGCGCTCAGCCCGGACGCGATTTCGCCCCAGAATGTCGCAGCGATTACGGCGACACGCCAGTTGTCCATGTCGGTGTTCGGTCCTGTCGCCTACTCGCCTGACGGCCGGTTGCTCGCTGTGGGGATCAGTGAAGCAGTAAGCCTGCACGACGCCACGACTCTCGCTGATCGCGGAACGTGGTTCGACCATACCGGTAAAATCACGTCGCTCGCCTGGTCTGCCGACAGCGCGCTGCTGGCATCGGGCGCCAGCGATGATAATGAGATCCGCATATGGGATGCAGCGACCGGGCGGGTTATTCGACGGCTGAGCGGTCATACGGGTTGGATTCGCAGTCTCGCCTTCGCTCCGAGTGGCACGCTGCTCGCGTCTGGCAGCACCGATCAGACGGTGCGCATATGGGACGCAGCCACCGGTCAGTTGCTGGCAACCCTCAGCGGGCACACCGGGTTTATTGGCGGCGTGGCGTTCTCGCCTGACGGCGCGACGCTGGCATCGGCTTCGCGCGATGGCAGTGTGCGGTTGTGGGATGTAGCGTCCGGGCGGGAAATCAGCGGCTTCAGTTTTCGCACGGCGCTCGATCCGGCGACGAACCTGCGCTACTGGGCGACCGGCGTCGCATTTTCGCCTGATGGCAAGGCGCTGGCGGTCGGTTCGACCGAAGGAGTCGTCTATCTCATCGATGCTGCGACCGGTCAACTCATCCATCAGTTGCGCGGTCACACGAACTGGATCGTCATTCGCGGGCTGGCGTTCTCTCCTGATGGGAAGACCCTCTACTCAGCGGGACTGGACGCAACCGTGCGCATCTGGGATGTGGAGCGCGGCGTTCAGACGGGCCTGCTCGATGTTCACCGTCTCGACATTTTCAGCATTGCCATCAGCCCGAATGGTGAGCGCCTGGCGTCGGTGAGCGACCAGGAAGGGCGCCTGATCGTCTGGGACCTGACGCAGCAGCGCCCCGATATGAACCTGCGGATCGGGCTGGGACTGGTGACGTCGCTCGTCTTCTCGCCTGACAGCGAGGTGCTTGGCGCTGTCGGCTACAACGGGATCATTCAGTTACGGCTGCTGTCAAACGATCAGGTTCGCCAGTTTGCCGGTTCAGCCACCTCGGTGCAGTCGCTGGCATTCCTGCCGAATGGTCGTCTGGCGACGATCACCGAGCAGGATACGGTGGTCATTCTGGACTTTATTCAGGAGACATCCAGCGATCTGACCGGATTGACCGGGACGCCGCTCTGCATTGCCGCCGATCCGGGCGGAACGGTGGTTGCGGCTGGCGCCAGCGATGGCACGGTGACGCTCTGGAATGGGGCGAATGGACGATTGCTTCAGTCGCTCAAAACCGATCTTCCGGCAGTGTTTCTGGTGGCAGTCAGTAATGATGGTGCGTTTGTGGCCGCTGCCGGTACGCCAAACGATCCGCGTATCGAAATCTGGCGTGTTGCCGATGGACGGCGGGTGCAGACGCTGAGCGGCATGCAGAATTCGATCACCAGCATCGCGTTTCAGCCGGGAGGTGATCTGTTTGCCGCAACGGGAACTGATGGCGTGTTACGGATGTGGAATTATCAAACGGGCGTCTCTGCGCGAAATCTCCGGGCAGCGCCAGAGGATGGCTGGTTCACTGCCCTGGCGTTCTCGCCCGACGGCGCACTCCTCGCTACCGGCACGCCCACCGGCGTGGTGCAGTTCTGGAATCCGACAAGCGGCGCAGAGATAGCGCGTGTCGGGCAGCAGTTCGGCGTCCTGGCGCTGGCATTCAGCCCCGACGGCGCTCAACTTGCCGCTGCCGGTCGGGACGCTGGCGTGACAATTTACCGCGCAATCCCCCGCAACAGTTCATCCTAGACTCTTATTCAGTACGTTACACGCACGGGTGTGCCGACTGGCGCCCATTCGTACAGCCACGCCGCCGATTTCAACGGCAGGTTGACGCAGCCATGCGACGGGCGTGCGCCGGTGCCGAAAAGGTTATGCCAGTAGGTTCCGTGCAGAGCGACGCCGCCGTAGAAGTACATGACGTGCGGGACATTTGGCACAACCCAGTATTTGCCATCGGTGACGCCGTCCATGGTCTGCATCGGCAGTTTGGCATAAATCTGGAATGTGCCGGTCGGCGTGTTCATGCCATCGCGACCAGTGGCAACCGGCGCATCGAAGACGAGGCGATCATCTTCGTAGGCGTAGAGCCACTGTTTTGTTAGATTGACGACAATCCGCTTTGCTGCGCGCGTCGTAGCGGCAGGAGCGCGGTTTGCCGGGGGCGGCGCCGGTGAACGCGGCGTCGCCGTCGCGCGTGGCGGGGAGGCGGGTTGCGCAGCGGGCGGCGCTGCGGGTTGCAGCGCAGGCGTCACAGGTGCGCTGTTGAGCGGCGCAACATCAGGCGCAGCGGGTGCAGGCGGTCCGAACGTCTCAAAGCCGCGGTTGGGAACCGGAGCAATGTTCAGTCCGCGCAGTTCCGCCAGTGCGCGTCCCAGATCGCCCACCTGGATGTTGTCGATCATTCCTGTATTTGCCGGGACGCGCTCCAGCCGGGCGCGCTCGAAATACTGCACCTGGCGATATCCCGCAGCGGTCTGTTCCCACAGTGGTTCGCTGATCGGCATGCCGAAGAAATCGACGCCGCCAGCCGCCTGCCAGAAGCCCAGAAATGGTTCGCGCACACTGTACCCGGTTTCGCTGAAGAACAATTCGCCCTCGACCGGCGGACGATCCGGGCGCGGCGGGAAGGTGCGGTAGAGCGCGGCGACGTATTCGGCGGCGACCGCGCCAGTGCGTACAATCGGCGCGCCATCGGCAGCAGTGACCCGCTCAAGACGGCCCTTCTCGAAGTACTGCGCCGGACCGACGCCTTCGATCATCAACGCTTCCGTGACC